>NZ_SMKM01000062.1 GCF_004348665.1 Actinomadura sp. GC306
CCTCGCCCCCGTCCTCGTACCCGGTCACGCCTACGATTGATCGGGACCGCCGGCTGGCCGACGCCTGGAGAGGACGCCCGGCACCTAGAGGGCGGCGACCACGACCACGGGGAAGGCCCGGTATGAGCAACAGGGACGCGCAGGAGCGGATACGGGAGATCTGCCTCTCACTTCCAGAGACGACGGAAAAGCCGTTCGGCGGGCACACGGCGCCCTCCTTCAGAGTTCGCGACAAGCTGTTCGTGATGACCAGTGAGGACAGTCTCTCGATGACCTTCAAGGCTGGCCCGGGAGTGCAGGAGGCCCTGGTTGCGGAGGCTCCCGAGCGCTTCTTCGTCCCGAAGTACGTGGGAAGCAAAGGATGGGTAGGCGCCCACCTCAACGTCGACCACGACTGGGACGAGATGACCGAGCTCATCGAGGACAGCTACCGCCTCGTCGCCCCGAAACGCCTGGTGAAGCTACTCGAAGACCAGTAGTCCCCTCGCCCTCGTCCACCCGCAGAACCACGACCCCCACCCCAGCATCGAGGACATCCCCAGGCGAGCCAGCGCGTAGACCCTCGCCCATCAAGGTCTACGCCTTGACCCGACCCTGCACCGGACGTGTCACCGTTGACGGGCGAGTCGAGCCAGCCGGACGGCCAGACGGCTCATCGTCGCGTCATCGGGCGCCCAGCCCCGGTGCAGCATCGCGGTGAGCAGAGCCTCCCAGTAGGGCGCCGGACGGTGTAAGAAGTCCTTGGTGACAGGAATGATCTCCCACCCCATCTCCTTGGCCAGCCACGCACGTCTACGCCGGTCGTGCGCGCGGGCCGCCCGGCCGCTGTGATGACGCTCGCCGTCGTATTCGAGACCGACACGGAACTCGGGATATCCGAGGTCGACGTATAACCAGTTCCCATGCGGACCCATGACCGCGACTTGCGTCTCCGGGCGCGGGAACCCAGACCTGATGACCGCGACCCGGGTCCAGCTCTCACCGGGTGAGGCCGCACCGCGGTCGCTGAGGCGGATCACCTCACGCAGGCGCTTGTTGCCGCGATAGCCGGGCAAGGCCCGAGCCATCTTGGCGAGCTCTTCGGTGGCCACTCCCTGCCGAAGGAACTGGTCCAATGCCGCGACCGCTTCGTAGCGAGGCAACCAGCGGGCGCAGTCCAGAGCCGTCCTGGTGAGGGATGTGATGCGAACACCGGCCTCCTCCACCACATGCTCCGCCGGAACCAGCACGGCGTCTGCACCGACCAAGGCCGAGCCGTTCGAGCTCAGCAGTGAGCCACCCGGGCCGTTGGACAGACGCGCGGAGGTAGGCGTCCCGTCCCGATCCGGCGGCGGGACAGTAGGCGCCGGCGCCCCGTCACCCGAGTCCGCCAACGCACCGGAGACCGTCCCGGACGCCGCAGATGCGATCGGCGTCTCCTCCGTCGCTCCAGCTGCAGCGGAATCTGACGCCCGGGAAAGGTCGGACGGGCTTCGGGTCCTCGCCGGTACGACCAACTCGATCTCCCAGTCGGCCTCGTCCACTCCCGGCGGTAAGACATCGAGCCCCCAGATCCAAGCCGCGGTGCGGCGGACCATGACCATCTCCTCTGGCAAGAGGCTGCTGAGCGCGGCGGCTCGCGCGGCGATCGAGGCTCCTTGCACGGGGACACGGTCCACACCGTGCCCGACGGGGACGATCGAACCGGCGGGTGTTCGCTTCCAGGAAAGGCTGAATCCGTCCATGAGCACCGATGATGGCCGGTCCGGCAACGGCCGGTAAGGCGGTCGCGACAATGTGGATAACTCTGGATAGCCGCAGGTCAGAGAGGGAGTCAGCGTAATGCGACGGGTGACCCCACGCCCGCCGAGTCACCGTCCGACCGAGCCGGACGCATGCCGGCCGCCGCCCTCACCCCCGACGGCGACGGCCGCCCAATCGCCGATGCGCTTGATCAGTTGCGGCGTGGCGGCCACTTCCGCATGGCCGAACCCCGGTTCGACCCACAGTTCACGCGGTTCGTCCGCGGCTTCGTACAACTGCCGACCGTGCTCAAGAGGAAAGAAGGCATCCGCGTCCCCATGGACGATGAGGAGCGGCACCGGAGCGATCCGTCCGACGACCTCGTGTGGGGCTTCCGGCACGGGGTCCCACCCATCCCGGGCGATCCGGGTACCGCGGGCAAGGCGGACGGCCAGCCGGCCGGCGCGTCGTTCGATGGCCCAGTGCACACGCCGCATCGGCACCGTGTCGCGGTAGTACCAGCGAGCAGGCGCGCTGACGGACACCACTGCGTCGACCCCACCGCGCAAGGCCGCGTGCCTGATACCGACGGCACCGCCCATGGAGAACCCCGTCACGACGATCCGCTCATAGCCTCTGCGGCGGGCCGCGGCGACAGCCGCCTCGATGTCGAGCACCTCACGGTCGCCGACGGTGGAGCGGCCACCGGACTTGCCGTGTCCACGGAAGTCGAGCCCGATCACCCCGCCCTGCCCGTTGAGGACACCGGCGATCCGGCGAAGCGCGGGCTGCCGCCATGAGCATGTGAAACCGTGCGCCAGGACGAAGCACAGATCGCCGCCGCCCCTCAGGTGACCTGCGTCGATCCGGACGTCGTCGGCGGTGTACAGCGTGAGAGATTCGGGCATCACCACGATCTCCATGATCGGGCATCAACCCGTGGTCATGAGCGCCCCCGTCAACTCTTCAATAGCCGGCCGGCGCACTGACCAGCGGGAACGCCCTCCCACGAAGATCACCGGCAACTTCCCGAATTTTCCGGTGCCCACCCGTCGGAGAAGCGGCCCGTCGAACGATGGAGGTATGCGACGTCCTCCCCCGTCTGAAGGCGGGGATGCCGACCCGATCCCTACGTAGGCAGGAGAGCAGGTTGAGGTTCGCGGGAGACGGCGCCCCGGGCACGGCGGCGGACAAGGAGGGCCACGATGACCGATCCGCTGGAGGCTCTCCGCTCCCCGATCGTCCCGGTCGCCCCCGACCCCATCTTCGCGGCGCGGCTGCGGGAACGCCTGCAGCGCGCGCTGCTGCAACCCACGGGAGACACCATGACCACCACCACCCAGGAAACAACCGCGCAAATGCGTACGCTCACGCCGTACCTCTGCGTGGACGATGGAGAGCGCGCCCTGCGCTGGTACGCGGACGCGTTCGGCGCGGAGGTCCGCGACGAACCCGTCGTCATGGACGACGGACGCGTCGGTCACGCGGAACTGGCGCTCGGCGATTCCATCATGATGCTCGCCGACGAGTTCCCCGAGATCGGGCTGCTCGGCCCCAGGGCACGCGGCGGCCCGAGCCAGTCGCTCTACCTGCGGGTCCCAGACGTCGACGTGGTCTTCTCCCGCGCCGTCGAACTCGGCGCCACCCCCGACCGGCCAGTGGCGGACTCTCCCCACGGCCGCAACGGCGTGGTCACGGACCCGTTCGGACACCGCTGGATGATCACGACACCGCCCGCCCCCGAGCCGTCCCACCTACGCCATGGCGATGTCGGGTACGCCTCGATCTGGGTCCCGGACGTCGACCTCGCCACCGAGTTCTATGGCGCCGTCCTGGGATGGCACGCGGTACCTGGGAGCGACCCGTCCGCCCGTCAGGTCGAGGGGCTGCCCGAGCAGCACATCGGTATGTTCGGCGGTCAGCAGCACCGCACCGCATACCTGGCCTTCGCCGTAGAGGACGTCCACGAGACGAGCCGCCGGATCCGCGACGCGGGCGGCCGCGCCCAGGAACCGACCGAAGAGCCCTACGGTCTTTCCGCAATGTGCACGGACGACCAGGGCATGGAGTTCTCGGTCTACCAACCGCCCAGCCCCGTCGAGCGCGAACTCGCGGCACGGGCCGGGCTCACCCCCCAGCACGGAGAGATCTCCTACCTGACGATCGGCGTCCCGGACATCGCCCGCGCCCACGCCTTCTACAGCACCGTCCTGGGCTGGGAGTTCACCCCGGGCCACACCCCGGGCGGCTGGAGCGTCCAGCTCGGCGGCACAGAGATACAGCCGATGACCGGCATGCACGGCGGCACCGAACGTCCCGTGGTGGTCCCGATGTACGCGGTCGACGACATCCAGTCCGCCGTCTCCCGCGTCCACGAGGCCGGCGGCACTGCAACAGAGCCCGCCCGCCAGCCCTACGGCATCACCGCGCAATGCACCGACAACCAAGGCACTCAGTTCTACCTGGCCCAACACTGACTCAGCCCGAAAAGCACACGCCACAACACACACCGAAACCACCCACCACCAAGGCCAAAGAATCACCCCAAACCCGACAAACAGGGGATCATCCCTAACTCCGGAAGGTGGATATCGGGCACCACTGCGTGGCTGAATAGGGAGCGCGCAGGGTACGTAGTCCGTTGTGTCTCCAGGGCGGGGTGATCTACGGACTTGGGCCCGGTCGGTGCGGGCGGCGACGATCGCGCGGTGTGCGTGAAGGCGCGCGAGACTTCGCGGGACGGCGAAGACGGCGTCGCGGTTCCCGTCGAGGGAACGGCCGGTGACTACGCACGTCAGACGATGGTCTCCTCGGCGCAGGCGCATGAGCGGGCCGCGCGACTGCTGGAGGAGATGGCCGACGCCCATCCGGAAGAGGCCGAGGCACACCGGCAGTCGGCGCGGCGCCATCTCAAATGGGCCGAGAACGACCGGAAACTGGCGGAAAGGTATGCGCCGCGAAACGGCGACCCCGACAGACGATGAGGGGACCTAAGCGAGGAATCAGAACATGACCGTAGACCCGTTACGGTCACACCGCCGTGTCCGCACCCGGAAGCTGTCGCACTACTTGCCACCACTTCGCAGATCCAGGGAGCGAGCTGGACGCGCTCAATGACGCCGCCACGTCCGTAACCCGGGGCTGTCGGGGCTGCTGGTCACCAACGAGCCGCGCCGGTTTCAGTCGGCTGCTATCGATGAGCCGGACGATGTCGTCGATATGGTGTCGATCTCCCTCCGCCGACGGAAGCGGCACACGCCGTGTATGCATCCGGGGGCCGTTGGGCTGCTCGCCGCCGACGTGGGGCGGTGTGGCGAATCGGTTGGGCGGGCTGTGGCGGTGGCGGGCGGTGTGTAAAGATCAAGGTGATCTGAGGAGGTCGCTGTGCGTATTGGTGCTCTGTTGGTCGAACGCGGCGAGGCCGATGCGCTCGGCAAGCTGGCGGATGATGTGCGGCGCGCCGCGGACGACGGGTTCGCCTCCGCGTGGATCTCGCAGATCTTCGGACTGGACGCGCAGATGGCGCTGGCCGTCGCCGGGAGCGGCGTGCCGGGCATCGAGCTCGGCACCGCGGTGGTGCCGACGTACCCGCGGCACCCCGCGGTCATGGCGCAGCAGGCGAGGACGACGGCGCTCGCGTTGCAAGGGCGGTTCACCCTCGGCATCGGGCTGTCACACAAGATCGTCATCGAGGACATGTACGGGTACGACTTCGGTCGGCCGCTGCGTCACATGGACGAGTACCTGTCGGTCCTGCTGCCGCTGCTGGCGGGCGATAGCGCGGCGTTCAAGGGCGAGACGCTCCAGGGCAACATCGGCCTTTCCGTGCCGAACGAAGGACGGGTGCCGGTTCTCCTCGCGGCGCTCGGTCCCAAGATGCTCAAGCTGGCGGCGGAAAGAGCGGACGGCACCGTCCTGTGGATGACCGGGCCCGTCACCGTCCGCGAGCACATCGTGCCGACCATCACCGGGGCGGCCAAGGCGGCGGGGCGACCGGAACCGCGGGTGGTGTGCGTCCTGCCGGTTTGCGTCACGGACGAGGTCGAGCAGGCGCGGGAGCAGGCGGGCCAGACCTTTGAGATGTACGGGATGCTGCCGTCGTACCGAGCGATGATGGACCGCGAGGGCGTGGGCGGCCCCGCCGACCTGGCCATCGTCGGTGACGAGGACAGGGTCGCGGCCAAACTGGACGAGCTGGCGAAAGCCGGCGTCACCGACTTCGTCGCGGCCGAGTACGTCCCCGGCGAGGGCCGCGGCAGGACGAGAGAGTTCCTCAAGTCCTACATGGCCGGCTGATTCCGACCGCACACGGCAGCCACCGACCGCTGAACGGTCGGCCGCCACCACCACCGCACGCAGGAGCTCACCTGGTCCGGTGAGCTGGCGTTGCGGTGGGGGATGTGGGCGGTTGTGTGGGATTAAGGGCTGATAGCGTTGCGATGCTGCGCGCCAGGAGCGAAGTCCGGTGGAAATCCGGCGCTGTCCCGCAACTGTGGAGCCCGCTAGGAGAGCGGGCCGAGCCAGGTCGCCTCCTTGCGCGCCGACGATTGTCGACCCTCGTGGAAGGGCGACCCGTCATGTGCGGGCCGCGGCTTCCCTGTAGCCAGGAGGCTCCTGTGAGACCCGTCCGTTCCCTCGGCGCGGTGATCGTGCTCGTCGCCGCTTTGGCCACCGGATGTGGTGGCGGCACGGATTCGTCCGGTGACAAGAGGTCCGGTGCCCAGGCGGTCACGGTTCAGGCCGCCAACGGGGCGGTGACCGTCCCGGCCAAGCCCGAGCGGATCGTGTCGCTGTCCCCCGCCCACACCGAGACGCTGTTCGCGATCGGCGCCGGGCCGCAGGTGGTCGCGGTGGACGACTACTCCGACTACCCCCCGAACGCGCCCAAGACGAAGCTGTCGGGGTACCAGCCGAACGCCGAGGCGGTCATCGAGTACAAGCCGGACCTCGTCGTGGTGTCCGACGACCTGAACGGCATCGTCAAGGCGCTGGAGAAGGTGAAGATCCCCGTCCTGCTGGAGCCGGCGGCCAACAATCTCGACGAGGCGTACGACGAGATCCGCGACCTCGGGCTGGCCACCGGGCACGCCGACGAGGCGGAGAAGCTCATCACCGACATGAAGGCGAGCATCAAGGAGACCGTCGACGCCTCGTCCCAGGCCAAGGGCCTCACGTACTACCACGAGCTGGACAACCAGCTGCACTCGCTGACGTCGAAGACGTTCGCCGGCCAGGTCTACGGGCTGTTCGGCCTCCGCAACATCGCCGACGAGGCGGAGAAGGCGAGCAGCGGGTACCCGCAGCTGTCGCGCGAGTTCCTGCTCAAGCAGGACCCCGACCTGATCTTCCTCGCCGACACCGTGTGCTGCGGCCAGAACGCCGAGACCCTCGCCAAGCGCCCCGGCTGGTCGGATCTGAAGGCGGTCAAGAACGGCGGCGTGGTCGAGCTCGACGACGCCATCGCGTCCCGCTGGGGTCCCCGCCTGCCCGAGTTCGTCAAGGCGATCGGCGACGCGGTGCAGAAGGTCCAGTGATCAGAGCACTGGACGGCCGGCCGTGAAACCGCGGCTTCCCCGGGACGTCCGGGAACGTCCGGCCGGGCGGGCCAGGCTCCGGCCGGTCTCGCTCGCGGTGGCGGTGCTGCTGCTCGCGGCGACGCTGCTGGCGGGGGTGCTGGTCGGCGCGGCCGGCCTGCCGGTCGGCGGGGTGCTGAAGGCGCTCGCCGACCGGCTTCCGTTGGTGGACGTCGACAGCGGCCTCGGTGTCCTCGACGAGAACGTCCTGTTCCAGTTGCGGGTGCCGAGGGCGCTGATGGCGGCGCTGGTCGGCGGGATGCTCGCGATGGCGGGCGCCGGGTACCAGGGCGTGTTCCGCAACCCGCTCGCCGACCCGTACCTGCTGGGCGCGGCGGCGGGCGCGGGTGTCGGCGCGACGATGGTGATCGTGCTGATGCCGGGTGATCCCGGCTACGCGGTGCCGCTCGCCGCGTTCGTCGGCGCCATCTCCGGCGTGCTCCTGGCGTATGTGCTGGGCAGCGCGGCGGGACACGCGAACGGCGCGGCGACGCTGGTGCTGGCCGGGGTCGCGGTGTCGTCCTTCCTGGCCTCGGTGCAGACGTTCCTGCAGCAGGTCAAGGCGGAGGAACTGCACCGGATCTTCTCCTGGCTGCTGGGCGGCGTCGGGTCGGCGGACTGGCGGCAGCTCGCGCTGATCGCCCCGTACTCGCTGGTGTCGACGGTGGTGCTGCTCGCGCACGGCCGGCTGCTGGACGTGCTGAGCGTCGGCGACGAGGAGGCGGCGTCGCTCGGCCTGTCGGCGACGCGGGTGCGGATGACGGTGCTGGTCGCGGCGTCGCTGGCGACGGCCTGCGCGGTCGCGGTCAGCGGGCTGATCGGGTTCGTCGGGATCGTGGTGCCGCACGTGGTGCGCCGCCTGGCGGGCAGTTCGTACCGGATCGTGCTGCCGTTGTCGCTGCTGGGCGGAGCCGCCTTCCTCGGCATGGCGGACCTCGTCGCGCGGACGGTGGTCGAGCCCGCCGAACTGCCGCTCGGTGTGGTGACGGCGTTCGTCGGCGGGCCGTTCTTCGTCGCGGTACTGCGCGCGAGCCGCAGGGAGGTGCAAATGTGACCGTGCTGGTGAAGGGCCTGGACGTGGCCCTGGACGGGCGGCCGGTCCTGCAGGGGGTGTCGCTGGACGTCCCCGCCGGGTCGTGGACGGCGATCATCGGCCCGAACGGAGCGGGCAAGTCGACGCTGCTGCGCGCCGTCCTCGGCCTGGTCCCGTCGCACGGCGAGGTCACCGTGGCGGGCATGGACCTGGGGACGCTGAAGCCGCGGCAGCGCGCCCAGCTGATCGCCTACACACCGCAGACCCCGAAGCTTCCGGCGGGGATGACGGTGTTCGACTACACGCTCCTCGGCCGGTCTCCGTACATCCCCCACCTGGGACGGGAGGGCGCGCGGGACCGGGCCGTCACCGCGAAGGTCCTCGACCGCCTGGACCTCGCCGCATTCGCGGACCGTCTCCTGGGTCACCTCTCGGGCGGTGAGCGGCAGCGGGTGGTGCTGGCGCGGGCCCTGGCGCAGCAGACGTCGGTGCTGCTGCTGGACGAGCCGACCGCCGCCCTCGACATCGGCCACCAGCAGCAGGTCATGGAGCTGATCGACCGGCTGCGGCTGTCGGACGGGCTGACGGTGGTGACGACCATCCACGATCTGACGCTGGCGGGTCAGTACGCCGACCGGCTGGTCCTCCTCTCGGCCGGGCGGGTGGCCGTGGCGGGCGAGCCCGCGCAGGTCCTCACCCGCGCCGCCGTCGAGGAGCATTTCGACGCCCGGGTGCGGGTGACCCCCGGCGCCGGCGGGCGGCCGGTCCTGTCGCTGGAGCGTCCGTGAACATCGAGACGGTGTGGCGCGAGGAGGACGGCGCCCGCCTCGCCGCGACGGTGTGGCGGGCGGGCGACGGGTACCGGATGATCTCGTCGGCGATGCTCGGCGGCGGACTCGGCCCCGCCCGCTGGGTGCTGAACGCGCAGGTCGCGGGCGGTTACTCGCGGATGGACCCGGTCGCGCACCTGGAGGAGCTCGCGGCCTCGTACGGCTTGGCCGGGCCGGGCGTCGGGATGCTCACCGCGGCCTCGGTCTCCCGGACCATGCGGCGCCAGGATGAAGGCGTGCAGGTCTCGGCGACGGTGGGGCTCCGCGTCCCGACCTGGGCCGCGTCCCCTGCCGACCGGCCGGATCCTGAGCTGGCCCCGATCCACCTGGACGGGTCGTCCCCTCCGGCGTGGTCCCCCGGAACCGTCAACATCGTCGTGGCCGTGCCCGTGCCGCTGAGCGACGCGGCACTGGTGAACGCGGTCATGACGGCCACCGAAGCCAAGACCCAGGCCCTTCTAGAGGCCGGATACCCCTGCACGGGCACCGCATCCGACGCGATCTGCATCGCCGCACGTCGCGTGGGTGGCGGCACGGAGGTGGAGGTGTTCGCGGGGCCGCGGTCGGTCTGGGGGGGTCGGATCGCGCGGGCCGTGCATGCGGCCGTCCTCGCGGGTGCCCTCGACTACACCGTGTACCTGAACATCCGGAACAAGGCTCCGGGCTGATCGCGGCAGGCGCCGGCCGCCGTACCACCCCGGTGCGGTACGGCGGCCGGCTCAGGGCCAGTGCAGTCTGGGAAGGGCCTCACCTCCTCGCGGTGCTTCGGTCGGCCGGCATGACCGTCAGCCGGCGTAGGGAAGGTGGCGTCCGTTGTGCCGCCCGCCGTTCCGCGCGGGATCGGTGGCGAGCGGGTCCCCGAAGTCCAGGGACGAGCCGCCCGCCGGCGGCATCTGGTGCAGCCCCGTCGGCGGTTCCCGGTCGACCATCGGGCGGGGGCCGCCGTCGCGGGGCCCGCCCGCGAGGGTGGTGAGCGCGTCGACCCGGCGGCGGGCGCGGTCGGCCTCGGAGCGGGCGGCGTCGCGTTCGGCGGTCAGCGCCTTCACCGCGGCGCGCAGTTCCTCGGCGGTGCGGGTGAGCTGCCAGTTGTGCTGTTCGAGTTCGCGGGCCCGCGCCTGGGACTGGTCGAGGTCGGCGACGGCCTGGCCGCGTTTGGCCTCGGCGTCGCGGACGGCGGAGCGCAGGTCCTCGGTGGTGCGCTTCGCGCGTTCCGCCTCGAAGCGCCGCGACTCGACGAGGGTCTCGGCCTCCGACAGCCGCCCGTGCAGGGACACGAGTTCCGCGCGGGCGTTCTCCAGGGAGGCGAGCAGTTCGCCTTCGCGGGAGGCGAAGCGGTCGCGTTCGCGTTCCGCGGCGAGCCGGGCGGCGCCGGCCGCGTCGGCCTCCTCCCCGGCCTCCTGCCGTTCGCGGCGGGCGGCGTCGAGTTCGGCGGTGAGCCGCTCGTTCTCGGCGCGGGCGGCCGCGGCCTCCTGTTCGGCGGCGTCCGCGCGGGTGCGGGCGGTGGCGGTCTCCCGCCAGGCGATCTCGGCCTGCCGCTGCGACGCGTCGCGTTCGCGCTGCGCGACCGCGATGTGCCCGGCGGCGTCGGCCTGGGCGTCGGCGATGCGGCGTTCGACGCCGGCGACGCTCAGCTCGGACATGAGGGAGCCGGCGAGCCGGTCCGCGGCGCCCTCCAGCCGCTCGACCATCTCCCAGGCCCACGCGACCTGGCCGGTCAGGCCGGGAGCCTCCCGGCCGCGTTCGCGGACGTCCCGGGCGGAGCGCTCGCAGGTGCCGTCGGCGTCCTGGCAGTAGCGGACGGTGCGGGCGCCGCGCACCGGCTGCGGCACGGGCCGTCCGCAGCCGGCGCACGGCCATACCGCGACCGGTTCGCCGAGGCGTGCGACACCGGCGCGGTCGTCGTCGCCCGCCGCACGCCGCGGCGCGAGATCGCCGTACGCCTGCACCATCTCCGGCAGCGCCTGCGTCGTTTCCGCGGGTGATTCGCCGCTGGGCGCCGGGTCCGCGCCGAAGTCACCGCGGGACTCGGACGCGGACCCCGTGAAGGAGGAGGCCGGGTCGGGATGGAGGGCGGAGTCGGGGATGACGGGAAGGTCGGTCTTCGTCGGGGAAGGGGTCGGGGCCACGTCGTCGAACGGGGCGACCTTCTGGTCCTTCATGTCCCGTTGTACGCAGCGGCTCCCGGAGGCGTTCGACGATCCCGGCAACGACTTCGGCCCCGTCCCTCCCCGGCGGCCCCCGGGTACCTCAGCCCGCGTTCTCCCCCAGGTAGTCCTCCCTGACGCGGCGCCGGCTGAGCTTGCCGGACGGTGTCCGCGGCAGCGAGTCGCGGAACTCGATGCGGCGCGGGTGCTTCAGTTTCGCCAGCCGGGGCTCGCAGTGCGCGAGCAGGTCGGCGGCGAGGGCGTCGCCGGCGACGGCGCCCTCGGCCGGCTCCACGAGCGCGACCACGACCTGCCCCCAGTCGTCGTCCGGGACGCCGATGACGGCGACGTCGCCGACCGACGGGTGCTGCAGCAGGGCGTTCTCGATCTCGGCCGGGTAGATGTTCACGCCGCCGGCGATGATGAGGTCGGTGCGGCGGTCGCTCATGAACAGCCAGCCGTCCTCGTCGATGTGGCCGAGGTCGCCGGGGGTGTAGAAGTCGCCGCGCATGGCGGCCGCGGTCTTGCCGGGGTCGCCGTGGTACTCGAACCCCGGCTGGCCGGTCGCGTAGATCAGGCCGGTCTCGCCCGGCGGCAGCTCGGCGCCCTCCGCGTCGAAAATCTTGATCTGCACGCCCTCGACCGCGCGCCCGACCGTGCCGGGGCGCGCGAGCCACTGCTCGGGGGTCGCGACGACGACCGGGCCGCTCTCGGTGCTGCCGTAGTACTCATAGAGCACGGGCCCCCACCAGTCCATCATCCGCTGCTTGGTCTCGACGGGGATGGGCGCGGCGCTGTGGTAGATCTGCCGCAGCGACGACAGGTCGTAGCGGGCGCGGACGTCGTCGGGCAGGGCGAGCATGCGGTGGAACATCGTCGGCACCATGAACGAGTTCGTCACGCCGTGCCGCTGGATCAGCTCCAGCGTCTCCTCCGGCCGGAAGTGCGGGACGACGACGAGGGCGTGCCCGAGGTTGAGCGACATCAGCGCGTGGACGCACGGCGCGGAGTGGTAGAGCGGCCCGATAGCGAGGTGCACCTCGTCGCCGGGTTCCAGGCCGAGGTGCTTGATCAGCGTCTGCTTCATGACGTCGAGGACGAGTTCCGGCGGGACGTCGAGGAGCGGCCGCCGGACGCCCTTCGGCCGGCCCGTCGTCCCGGACGTGTAGAGCATGATCGAGCCCATCTGCCGCTTGCCGGGCGGTTCGGCGCCGCCCGTGGCGCAGAGCGCGGCCAGGGTGCCGTAGCCCTCGGCCGGGTCGACGCTCACGCGTCCCTCGGCGGGGATGCCCGCCTCGTCGGCCGCGCCCGTCACGACGTCGGCGAACGCGCTCTCGGTCACGACGGCCTTGGCGCCGCTGTCGGCCAGGATGTACCCGATCTCGGGCGTGGTCAGGTGGCGGCTGACGGGCACGAGGTACAGCCCGCTCTGGAACGCGGCCAGCAGGACGATCAGGAACTCTGGCCGGTTGCTGAGGACGGTCGCCAGCGAGTCACCGGGCTCCAGCCCGAGCCCGCCCAGCGCGTTCGACAGGCGGTTGACCTCGGCGTGCATCTCGCCGTAGGTCATCGGGTCCCCGGGGGCCAGGATCGCCGGGCGGTCCGGGTGATTCTGCGCGATCTCGTAGAAGCCGACACCCTCGACGCCCATACGGCACTCCTCTGTCCGGGGTCAGATGGTCAAGAAATGACCTTTGGTACATCTGACCTAGTACGGCACGGCCACGTCAAGGATTCGGGGGACTTCTCCTGACCGGCGGGACCGGTCCGGACCAGGTCAGACGGCGCCGCGGCCGGCCCCGTCCAGGCCGGCCCCGTCCAGGGCGGCGCGGGCCATGGTGTGGAGGAGGCCGCCCATCGCGTCGCGGCCGAGCCCGGCGGCGCTGCGCGGGGTCGAGTTGAGCAGGCCGAAGCAGGCGTGGACGGCCGCGCGGGTGCGGCCGTCCGGCAGGCCGGGGTGGAGGCGGCGCAGGACGGCGACCCATTCCTCCACGTAGGCGCGCTGCAGGCGGCGGATCCGGTGGCGCTGCGGCTCGGGGACGTTGTCCAGCTCCCGCTCGTGGACGGTGATCAGCGCGGGGTTGTCGAGGGCGAACGCGATGTGCCAGCTCAGCAGCGCGTCCAGGGCGCGGCCGGGGTCGGGGCCTGCGGCGCGGCGGACGCCCTCGGCGAGCAGCCGCTCGCTGATGTCGAGGAGCATCTCGGCGAGCACGGCCTCCTTGCCGCTGAAGTGCCGGTAGAGGGCGGGCCCGGTGAGGCCGACGGCGCGCCCGAGGTCGCCGATGGACACGCCGTGGTAGCCGCGGCGCGCGAACAGTTCCGCCGCGGCGCCGAGGATCTCGGCCCGGCGCGGGTTGGGCGGGCCCGCCGGGGAGTCGGGCCCGGCGGCCGCCCCGGCGGGGCGGGACGTCATGCGCGCCAGTCTAGACTAGAGTTGTTAACGATGGTTAACATCGGCATTGTTAACGCTCGTTAACCGGAAAGGGGGGTCATGAGCGGACCCGAGACCGGCTCCCCCGCCGACACGGCGGCCGAGGCGTTCAAGGCGAGCGCCGCGCACAACGAGGCCCTCGTCGCGGAGCTGCGCGAGCGCATCGACCGGGCCGGGCGCGGCGGCCCCGAGCGGGCGCGCGAGCGGCACGTCGCCCGCGGCAAGCTCCTCCCCCGCGACCGCGTCGACACGCTCCTCGACCCCGGATCGCCCTTCCTGGAACTGTCTCCGCTCGCCGCGACCGGAATGTACGGGGACGAGGCCCCCGGCGCCGGGATCATCACGGGGATCGGGCGGGTCTCCGGCCGCGAATGCGTCGTCGTCGCCAACGACGCCACCGTCAAGGGCGGCACCTATTACCCGGTCACGGTGAAGAAGCATCTGCGCGCCCAGGAGGTCGCGCTCCACAACCGCCTCCCCTGCGTCTACCTGGTCGACTCCGGCGGCGCGTTCCTGCCCCGGCAGGACGAGGTGTTCCCCGACCGCGAGCACTTCGGCCGCATCTTCTACAACCAGGCCACGATGTCGGAGCGCGGCATCCCGCAGATCGCGGCGGTGCTGGGGTCGTGCACGGCGGGCGGCGCGTACGTCCCGGCGATGAGCGACGAGGCCGTCATCGTCCGCGGCCAGGGGACGATCTTCCTGGGCGGGCCGCCGCTGGTGAAGGCGGCCACCGGCGAGGTCGTCACGGCCGAGGAACTGGGCGGCGGCGAACTGCACTCCCGCACGTCGGGGGTCACCGACCACCTCGCCGAGGACGACGCGCATGCGCTGCGGATCGTCCGCGACATCGTCGCCACCCTCGGCCCGCGCGAACCGCGCCCCTGGGACGTCGCGCCGGCCGAGGCCCCGGCCCTCGATCCGGGCGAGCTGTACGGGATCGTCCCGCCCGACCCGCGCACCCCCTACGACGTGCGCGAGGTCATCGGCCGGATCGTGGACGGCAGCCGCTTCCAGGAGTTCAAGAAGGAGTACGGGCCGACGCTCGTCACCGGCTTCGCCCGCGTTCACGGCCATCCGGTCGGGATCATCGCCAACAACGGCATTTTGTTCAGCGAGTCAGCGCAGAAGGGAGCGCACTTCATCGAGCTGTGCGACCGGCGCAGCGTCCCGCTCGTCTTCCTGCAGAACATCACCGGGTTCATGGTCGGGCGGGAGTACGAGGCGGGCGGCATCGCCAAGCACGGCGCGAAGATGGTCACCGCCGTCGCCTGCGCCCGCGTCCCGAAGTTCACCGTCGTCATCGGCGGCTCGTTCGGCGCCGGCAACTACGCCATGTGCGGCCGCGCCTATTCGCCGCGCTTCCTGTGGATGTGGCCGAACGCCCGCATCTCGGTCATGGGCGGCGAGCAGGCCGCCAGCGTGCTCGCGACCGTCCGCCGCGACCAGATGGAAGCGCGCGGTGAGGAGTGGCCCGTGCAGGACGAAGAGGCTTTCAAGGCCCCGATCCGCGAGCAGTACGAGGCGCAGGGCAACCCGTACTACTCGACGGCGCGGCTGTGGGACGACGGGGTGATCGACCCGCTCGACACCCGCCGCGTGCTGGGGCTCGGGCTGTCGGTCGCCGCCAACGCGCCGCTGGAGCCGGTCGGCTACGGCGTCTTCCGGATGTGAGGGTGTGATGTTCGACAGCGTCCTGGTCGCCAACCGCGGGGAGATCGCCGTCCGCGTCTTCCGCACGCTGCGGCGGCTCGGTGTCCGGGCGGTCGCCGTCCACACCGACGCCGACGCCGGGGCGCGGCACGTCCGGGAGGCGGACGAGGCCCTGCGCGTCCCCTCGTACCTGGACATCGAGGCCGTGCTGGCGGCGGCCCGCGACTCCGGGGCGTCGGCCGTGCATCCGGGGTACGGCTTCCTCGCGGAGAACCCGGAGTTCGCGCGGGCGTGCGGCGAGGCGGGCCTCGTGTTCATCGGCCCGCCGGCCGAGGCGATCGAGGCGATGGGCGACAAGATCCGCGCGAAGCGGACCGTCGCGGCCGCCGGCGTCCCCGTCGTCCCCGGCCGCGACGAAGCGGGCCTTACAGACGCCGAACTGAAGGCCGCCGCGCTGGAGATCGGGCTGCCGGTGCTGCTGAAGCCGTCCGCGGGCGGCGGCGGCAAGGGGATGCGGCTCGTCCGCGCGGCGGCGGACCTGCCCGAGGCCATCGCGTCCGCCCGCCGCGAGGCGCTCGGCTCGTTCGGCGACGACACGCTGCTCGCCGAGCGGTTCGTCGAGAACCCCCGGCACATCGAGATCCAGGTCTTCGCGGACGCCCACGGCAACGCGGTCCACCTGGGCGAGCGCGAATGCAGCCTGCAGCGCCGGCACCAGAAGATCGTCGAAGAGGCGCCGTCCCCGCTGCTGGACGCCGCCGCCCGGGACCGGATGGGCGCCGCCGCCGTCGCCGCGGCCCGCGCCGTCGGGTACGCGGGCGCCGGGACGGTCGAGTACATCGTGTCCGCCGACCGCCCCGGCGAGTTCTACTTCATGGAGATGAACACCCGCCTCCAGGTCGAGCATCCGGTCACCGAGCTGGTCACCGGCCTCGACCTGGTCGAGCTGCAGCTCCGGGTGGCGGCAGGCGAGCCGCTCCCGCTCACCCAGGACGACGTCCGTCTCAACGGCCACTCGATCGAGGCCCGCATCTACGCCGAGGACCCCGCGCGCGGGTTCCTCCCGACCGGCGGACGCGTCCTGGCCCTGACCGAGCCGGCCGGCGCCCGCGTCGACTCCGGTCTCGACACCGGCACCGAGGTCGGCGGCTCCTACGACCCGATGCTCGCCAAGGTCATCGTGCACGGCGCCGACCGCGCCGAGGCCCTGCACCGCCTTGACCGGGCCCTGGCCTCCTACACGCTGCTGGGCGTCCCGACGAACGTCGCGTTCCTGCGGGCGCTGGTGCGCCACCCGTCGGTCGTTTCGGGCGATCTGGACACCGGGCTGGTCGAGCGCGTCCTGGACGACCTGGTGTCCGGCGCGGCCGTCCCGCCCGAGGTGCTGGCCGCCGCCGCGCTCGAACGGATGCGCGCCCTGGAGACCGGAGACGACCCCTGGGACATCCCGGACGGCTGGCGTCCCGGCGCGCACGCCTGGGCGCCGTGGATCATCACCCCGTCCGGCGGCGAACCCGTCGAGGTCCGCGTGCAGGGGCGCGCCGCGGACGCCCGCGTCGCGATCGGCGGCGGCGCCCCGGTCGCGGCCTCGCTCACCGCGCCCTTCACCCTGGCCTACGCTGGCAGGACGACCTCGTTCGAGGCCGCCCGCGACGGGCACACGCTGTGGCTCGGCCGCGACGGGCACGCATGGGCGCTGAGCGAGCACGTCCGCGCCGAGGCGGGCGCCGCGTCCGCCGCGGCGGGCGACGGGGTGCTGCGCAGCCCGATGCCGGGCACCGTCCTGGCCGTCAAGGCGGCCGAGGGCGACCGGGTGTCGGCGGGGCAGCCGCTCGTGGTCGTCGAGGCGATGAAGATGGAGCACGCCGTCACCGCGCCGCTGTCCGGCACGGTGACGCAACTGCCGGTACGCGCGGGCGCGCAGGTCGCCCTCGACGCCGTGCTGGCCGTGATCGAGGAGGAATGACGATGCGGGTACCTCTCTCCGGCCTTCCGAGGCGTGTCTCGATCTACGAGGTCGGGCCGCGGGACGGGCTGCAGAACGAGAAGGCGGTGGTCCCCGTCGACGTCAAGTCCGAGTTCGTGACCCGGCTGGCCGCCGCGGGGCTGCGCACGATCGAGACGACCAGCTTCGTCCACCCGAAGTGGGTGCCGCAGCTCGCCGACGCCGAGGACCTCCTCAACGTGCTGCCCCGCTCCCCCGACCTGCGCTACCCCGTCCTCGTCCCGAACGCGCGGGGCCTCGAACGGGCGCTGCGCAACGGCGTCACCGAGATCGCGATCTTCGGCAGCGCCACCGAGGCGTTCGCCCGCCGCAACCTGAACCGCACCGTGGCCGAGTCGATCGAGATGTTCGCGCCCGTCGTCGAGCGCGCCCACCGCGAGGGGCTCTGGGTGCGCGCCTACATCTCGATGGTGTGCGGCGACCCCTGGGAGGGCGACGTCCCCATCGAGCAGGTCGTGTCGGTCGCGTCCCGGCTGATGGACCTCGGCTGCTCCCAGCTCAGCCTCGGCGACACCATCGGCGTCGGCACGCCCGGCCACGTCACCGCCCTGATCGAGGCGCTCGGCGCCGCGGGCATCGGCACCGAGCGGCTCGCCGTCCACTTCCACGACACCTACGGGCAGGCCCTCGCCAACACCCTCGCCGCCCTCCGCGCCGGCGTCACCTGCGTCGACTCGTCGGCGGGCGGCCTCGGCGGCTGCCCGTACGCCGAGAGCGCCACCGGCAACCTCCCCACCGAGGACCTCGTCTGGATGCTGCACGGCCTCGGCATCGACACCGGCGTCGACCTCGGCAGGCTCGTCGAGACGAGCCACTGGATGGCCCGCCGCCTCGGCCGCCCCAGCCCGTCCCGCGTCGTCCAGGCCCTCTCACCGAAACCGGAGTAGTAATGATCGACTTCACGCTCAGTGACGAGCAGGAGGAGTTGCGGAGCACGGTCGAGCGGTTCGCCCGCGACACCGTCGCACCGGTCATCGGGGACCTCTACGAGCGCGGCGAGTTCCCGTACGAGATCGTCGCCGCGATGGGCCGGATGGGCCTGTTCGGGCTGCCGTTCCCCGAGGAGCACGGCGGCATGGGCGGCGACTACTTCGCGCTGTGCCTGGCCCTGGAGGAGCTCGCCCGCGTCGACTCGTCGGTCGCGATCACGCTGGAGGCCGGGGTCTCGCTGGGCGCCATGCCGATCTACCGGTTCGGCTCGCCGGAGCAGAAGAAGCGGTGGCTGCCGCAGTTGACGTCCGGGGAGAAACTGGCGGCGTTCGGGCTGACCGAGCCGGGCGGCGGGTCCGACGTCCCCGGCGGCATGCGCACCACGGCCCGGCTGGACGGCGACACCTGGGTGATCAACGGCTCGAAGTCGTTCATCACCAACTCCGGCACCGACATCACCGCGTTCGTGACGGTCACCGCCTTCACCGGCGACGGCGAGATCTCCACGATCATCGTCCCGAACGGCACGCCCGGCTTCACGGTCGGGCGCAAGTACTCCAAGGTCGGCTGGTCGGCGTCCGACACCCGCGAGCTGTCCTTCGACGACGTGCGCGTCCCCGCCGAGAACCTCGTCGGCGAGCGCGGCCGCGGCTACGCCCAGTTCCTCCGCATCCTGGACGAGGGCCGCATCGCGATCGCCGCGCTGTCGGTCGGCCTCGCCCAGGGCTGCGTGGACGAGTCCCTCCGCTACGTCCGCGAGCGGGAGGCGTTCGGCAAGGAGATCGGCCGCTACCAGGCGATCCAGTTCAAGATCGCCGACATGGAGATGCGCGCCCACACCGCCCGCCTGGCCTACTACGCCGCGGCCGCGAAGCTCCTCGCCGGCGAGCCGTTCAAGAAGGAGGCGGCGATCGCCAAGCTCGTCTCGTCCAACGCCGCCATGGACAACGCCCGCGACGCCACCCAGATCTTCGGCGGCTACGGCTTCATGAACGAGTACGCGGTCGGCCGCTTCTACCGCGACGCCAAGATCCTCGAAGTGGGCGAGGGCACCTCGGAGGTCCAGCGCATGCTGATCGCCCGCGCCCTCGGCCTCCCCCCGTCCTGACGCGCACGCCACCGGCCGGGGCCGCCCCCGCGATCTGTTGCACGGCCCGCCCCGCAGGAGCGCGGTAGGGTCGGCGAATGCTCCAGCGCGCATACGGCATCGCCCGCTCCCTGGTCATGTACTACGGCGTCCCGGGCAAGCACCGACGCGCGAAGCGCCTCTACGGCGAGTTCCTGGGCCCCGGCGATCTCGCGTTCGACATCGGCGCGCACGTCGGCGGCCGGATACGCGTATGGCGGCACCTCGGCGCCCGCGTGGTAGCGGTCGAGCCCCAGCCCGACTGCCTGAGCGTCCTGCGCCTCTTCTACGGCCGCGACGAGGACGTCACGATCGTCCCCGGCGCCGCAGGAGCGAAGCCGGGCCGCGCGGAACTGGCGCTCTCGACGGCGACGCCCACGGTCTCCTCGATGTCCCCCGACTGGATCGAGTCGGTGACGACGGACAGCAGCTTCGCCCACGTCCGCTGGGACCAGACCCTCGAAATCGAGGTCACCACACTGGACGACCTGATCGCCGCCCACGGCGTACCGGCCTTCTGCAAGATCGACGTAGAGGGCTACGAGGCAGACGTCCTGGCGGGTCTGACCCACCCCGTCCCCGCCTTGTCCTTCGAGTACGTCCCGTCTGCCCACGACGCCACCCTGGAAGCACTCCGCCACGTGGAGCGCCTGGGCAGCTCCGCAGGCGGCTACGTCTACAACTACTCCCCCATCGAAACGATGAAGTTCGCCAGCCCCCGCTGGCTCGACGCAGCCACCCTGGAACGCCGCCTGGAGAAGATCCGCCCCCGAGGCCGCTCCGGCGACATCTACGCCCGCCTCCGCAACTGACCCGCCGCCCCTGAAGGGTCTTGCCTTCAGAGCTAAAGTAGCCTTACTCTTACAGGTGTTGCCTTAACCTAACAGTGTGCCTGCGAAAGAGATCGATGCCGAAGTCAAGGCGCTGAGGGAGCTCGGGTGCACCGTCGAACTATGCGGCCCGCACGCTCACTGCTACGCCACCGTCAAGTGCCCGGGCGGACGGCACTGCTGTAACCCGTTCTCGATCAACGGGTCGCCACGAGTACCGGAGCACGAGATCCAGAAGATTCGCAGGCGCATCCGTCTATGCCCGGCGATCGCCCGGACCGTCGACGGGGAGGAGACCTGATGAACACCTACTGGTTCACCATCAAGACCAGAGGCTTTCCGGCAACGGAACTGGCCGCCATCTCGGACAAGCTGTACGGCCTCCTGCAGCAGAGCGGCGGTGTCGATGCGCTGATCGCCGGGGATGAGCGCGGTGGCGAGGTCGAGTTCTCCCGCGAAGCCGAGGATGCCGTCATCGCCATCGTGTCGGCGATCGAGCAGGTCGAGGCCGCCGGTCTGGACGTCACCGGCGTGACCGAAGACCTCGTTGACATCGAGACCATCGCCGACCGGGCCGGCGTGAGCGCGGCGGCAGTCTCGCACTGGACGTCCGGGACGCGTGGCGGCGGCGGCTTCCCCACACCGGTCATCGAGCGCAAGCGCGGCAGCCTCTGGTCCTGGTCAGAAGTGTCGCGGTGGCTTCAGGAGAGAAAGCTGGGCAATGTCGACCATGCGGCCGTAGAGGTCGCGCGGGCGGCCCGCTTCTTCGACGCCGTCCTCATCGCACGACGGGAACGGGACCAGGTAGTCCCCTCCTACCGACGCGAGCGCGTCAGAAGCCTCCTCACTGACCTGGTGGCATGACGACCACCGCCCGCCCTGTCCTTCGAGTACGTGCCGTCGGCCCACGACGCCACCCTGGAGACCCTTCGGCCCGCCTCCCCACCTGACCCGGCCGGATTCGGGGCCGGTGCGTCAGCGAGTGAGGTCGACCGAGGAGGGAGTGAAGGCGAGGTCAAGGCGGGTGAGGCGGCGGATCATGAGACTGGGCACGTACCGGGCGGGTGAGGTGGCGTGGAAGGCGCCCTGGTCCAGGAGAGCGCGCACGGCCAGGACGGCTTCCAGGCGCGCCAGGTGGGCGCCGACGCAGAAGTGGATGCCGCGGCCGAACGCGGTGTGCGATTTGATCGCGGGCCGGTGCAGGTCCAGGGCGTGGGGAGTGGGGTAGGCGGCGGGGTCGCGGTTGACCGCGCCCCACAGCAGCATCAGGCGGGATCGGGCGGGCAGGTGCACGCCGCCGAGTTCGGTGTCGCGGGTGGTGACGCGGAAATGGCCGCGGAACGGGCTGTGCAGCCGCAGTGTCTCCTCCACGAACGCCTCGATCTGGCCGGGGTCGTCGCGGAGCCGGTCGGCCAGGGCGGGGTCGTCGGCGAGGGTGCGGGCGGCGGCGCCTAGCAGGCTCGTGGTCGATTCGCTGCCGGCGGTGACGAGTTGCAGCGCCATCTGGACGCGTTCGTCCTGGGTGAGGGTGTGGTCTTGAGCGAGGGTGTCGAGCAGGCCGCCGCAGGGGCGGGCGGCGGCGCGGGCGAGTTGCTCGTCGAGGTAGCGCATCACCTGGAGGATCTGCTCGGCCAGCTGCATCATCCGGTCGGGGCCGGCCAGGCCGCTGAGCAACTCGATCGCGGCGTCCGACCAGGCGGTGACCTGGTCGGCGTCGGACTCGGGCAGCCCGAGGATCCGGCTGATCACCAGCACCGGGACGGGAGCGGCGACCTCGGCCATCCAGTCTCCGCCGCCGCGGCGGGCCAGGGCGGCCACCCGCGGGTGCAGCAGGTCCTGGATCTGGCCGGTCAGCTCGGCGACCGTGCGCCTGGCGAACGCCGGGGCAACGGTGGCGCGCTGGCCGGTGTGGCGGGGCGGGTCGACGGTCGCCAGCACATCGACGGCCGCGCCGCCCATGTCCACAAAGCCGGTTCCGCCCGGGCCGGCCGCCAGCAGCCCGGCCAGGTTGCTGGAGAACACCGCCGGATCCTCCAACGCCCGCAGGACCTGCTCGTGCGCCACCACCAGGTGCAGGCCCAGCTCGGGCAGCAGATGCACCGGGCCGCGCTCACGCAGCCGCTGGTACCGGGGATAGGGGTCGGCCAGCGCTTCGGGGGAGAACAGGTCCTCGGAGACCACAGGAGCCCTCATATAACACGTTATAGTTCACGTTATCGTCTGGTGGGAAGGGTTCATCCGCGTTGGACAATCCGCTGCCGGCCGTGGAGCACGGCCGTTCCACGCTCAGCGTCAACCGGCCGCTGAAGGAGTCCGAGCGGGCCCGGCGGGAGCGGATACTGGCCGCCGCCCACGAGCTGGCCTGCGGCGGCGGCTACCCGGCCGCCACGATCCGGGCGGTCGCCGAGCGGGCGGGCACCACCCCGGCCACGGTTTACCGGTACTTCCCCTCCAAGGACCATCTGCTGCTGCAGCTGATGATCGACTGGTCGGAGCAGTCCATCGCCGACCTGACCGCAGCCGCCTACACCGGCACGGTGCCCGAACGGGTCGCGGCGGGGTTCGCCGACCTCATCGACTGGGCCGCCGCCGAACTGCCGCTGCTGTCGGCGGTGATGAGCGCCGTCAGCTCACCCGACATCAGCGGCGGCGGCCTGACGATCTGGCGCGAACTGTTCACCGCGCTCATCCGCGCCGCCCTGAACGAGCCTGCTTGGGAGGACACCGAGGGAAAGGCCCTCACTCTCGGCCACGTCCTGATCGCGTGCTTGCTGGACCTGACCACCACCCGCACCACGACCGAGCAGACCCGCGCCCACATCACCACCGCCGCCCGCCTCATCTTCCGCTGAACGCGCCGGCCGCCGCTCGTCGTTGCATCCGCGCCCACCCGGCTACGCCCTCCCTGGGACCGGGAGGACGAGTCAGCGCCCAGGGGTCCAGTCAGGACGTCAGGTCGAAAGAACCGCCCTTGATACCGGCGAGGAGGGACGCCCACGCGGACGGCGCGACGGAGAGCACCGGCCCATCGACGTCCCTAGAGTCACGCAGCGCAATACCTTGATCCATCAGCGCGGCAACCTCAACGCATTCTTGCCCTTCGCTTCCGCTGTAGCTGCTCGTGCGCCAGATCACAGCGACTTCGACACACGACGAACCGCCGCCGCCGCTGTGAGTACTCTTGCGCCAGCGCGAGAAGGAGAACTGAGTGGTGGTCATGAATTAGACACTAGCCGTTCGATCAATCCGCGGGAGTCTGAAGGGGAGAGCGCCGCAGCTCTGAGATGGTCGAAGACAAGATCATAGTGGCGAATCACCTCCAGTTCCTCCAGGTACCAGCCTGTGGTGAGGTTCTCGACGAGAACCACGGACAGGTCGTCGGTGGTCAAGGTAGTGAAGGAACCATTGTGGCCTGGGTGGGAGCCAGCCGAGTATGGGAGCACTTGAAGCGTTACGTTCGGCATTGCCGAGAGTTGCATAAGGCGCCTGAGCTGGCCTTCCATAACGTCCGCCCCACCCTGTCGCTGGTGCAGCGCAGCTTCGCAGACGATGGCCCACAAGCTGAGCGGATCTTCCTTGAAGAGGACCTGCTGACGGCGCATACGAACCTCGGTCAATCCGTCCACGTCATGCGGTTCCCCTATCGAGATGGAGGACTCGATGACGGCACGGGCGTAGGGCTTGCTCTGGAGAAGCCCTGGGACGAGATGTAACTCAAATGTCCTGACAGACGTCGCCTCAGCCTCCAGCGATATGTAATCCATCGTCGATGGTGCGAGCTTGCCCTCATGGCGGAGCCACCAGCCCTTCTTACCGGAATCTCGGGCAAGGCTGTAGAGAGCCTGGCGCTTGGCCGAGTCGGTGAGTTCGTAGCGGTCGAGCATGTGCTCCAGGGCGGGACGGCGGATGCCGCGTTTGCCGGTCTCCAGCTTGCTCAGGGAGGACGGCGTGCGGTTCAGCAGGCGCGCGGCCTTCTGGAGGTTGAGGTCGCGGCTCTCCCGCAGCTCGCGCAGCATCGCGCCGAGCTTGCGGCTTCGCATGGTCGGACGCTGCGGGTTGTCCATGACGTAATCATTACCTGACTATGCGTAGCCATGGGACGCGTTCGTCTGGTTGGACACGGTGACTCAGTCAAAAGTGACTCGGGCCATCGTGTCCGGGGACCTCGGGACGAGGGAGACGAACGCATCGCTCGGACCAGCACGCCCCGCCCATTCTTTTCGGACACGAGGATCCGGAAGGAGTGGAGTAGTGACGGTGCCTACCCTGAAATTCGATGCGTTCCTGCTGCCGGGGATGGACCGGGCGGCCGGACAGGCGCGGCGGTGGCTGCGGGACGTGCTGGGCGAGCACCCGGCGTTCGACGACGCCGCGCTGTGCATGAGCGAGCTGATCACCAACGCCGTCCGGCACACCGAGTCCGGGCGGGATGGGCAGGTCCGGGTAGAGGTGAGCCACTCGGAGAAGATCGTCCGCGTCGAGGTCATCGACGACGGCGACGCCGAGACCGTGCCGCATCTGTCCACGGTGGACGAGATGGACGTCTGCGGCCGGGGCCTGCGGATAGTGGCCTTCCTGTCCACCGACTGGGGCGCGGCCCGGCTGGACAAGGGCCATGCAGTGTGGTTCGAGATCGACCTTGGATAAGCCGAGCTCAGGCGCGGGTGGGTTCCGTTCGTACAGCATCGTCCGGGCCGTCGCCTGATCAGGGGCGGCGCACCCACTCCGCGACGAGGACGTCATCACCGTCCCCGGAGCCGCCGGAGCGTACCGGCCTTCTGCAAGATCGACGCAGCAGGGGGAAGGAGCAGACATCCTGGCGGGCCCGCCCCACCCAGAAAGGGGCGAGTACGACACTTCTGGTACATCGATACTGAAAGGGGACCGGCAGCGCGCCGCGCGAGTCCGTCAGATATCCGCGTTGCTTCTCCCCCTACCTCCGCCCGGCAGATAGGGTTGCCCCCGGCGGGCATATCGATCATGCCCGTATTCGCCGCTCCGACAACGGTGTAATCCTGCCGCACACGAAGCGGCGGGCGGGCATCCGAAGGTTCGAGCCGCGGCGAAGCACCAAGGATCAAGCTAGAAAGTTTCCCTACATGACAATGACGTCGATGCCGCACTGGCGCAAGAGTTCTCGATGCACCGCGGATGCGAACTGCGTCGAGCTCGCAGGCCACGCCTCGGACGCGGTCGCGGTTCGAGACACCAAGAACGGGCCGGACGGGCCGGTGCTGATGTTCACTCGGGGCGAGTTCGCCGCCTTCTTCGCGACCATCAAGGAAGGTGGGGCCGACCTGCGCTGACGCTCGTCGAGCGGTCCCTCGCAGCTTCGCCTGAGAGGGACTTGCGACCGCGGTTCAGTCCGCGTCCTCCTGCCAGACCTCCCGCAGCACCCGGGAGATGAGCCGCAGGGACTCCTCACCGGAAAGCGACGACCGCTTCAGCGCCTCCCAGGCCCTCCGGTAGCGATCCGTTATCTTGTCGTCCTGGACGTCGAGCTGCAATTGAAAGCTGTCGATGTACGCCACATCAGGGAATCGCACATCGTATGCGGGAGTAAAAGTCAAAAGCGTGAACGACTCGCCGATGATCGGTTCTCGGGGGACGTTCATCGGCTGCACGAAGAGCTCCACATTGGGCAGCTCCGCCATTTTCAGCATGGCCTCCAACTGGCGCCGCATGATTTTGCGATCCCCCACCAGCCGCAGCAGCACCGATTCGTCGATAATGGCCGAGTAGTCGAGCGGCTTTTGTCGGCTGAGCAGTTCCTGGCGCCGCATGCGCACTTCCAGGGCGTGCTCGACCTCCCGCGGAGTACTCAGCACGATGGCTCGTCCCGTCTCGAAGACACCGAGGGCGTACTCCCGCGTCTGGAGAAGCGCGGGCACAATGTAGGTGCTGTACAGATACGCTTCGCTCGCCTCGTCCTCCAGTGCCACGTAGGCCGCGAACCGCTCGGAGAGAGTGTGCCGGTAGCCGTCCCACCAGCCGCGTTGGGTCGCCGCCTGCGCCAGGGCCAGGATCTCCCCCATGTGCCCCTCTTCGACCTCGTACAACTCCAGCAGCAGGCGCACATCGGAGACGCGGACACCGATCCGGGCATTCTCGATCCGGCTCAATTTGGAGGGGGACCAGCCGATACGCGTGGCTATCTCTTCCGCGGTCGGGCCGAGGTCCTCCCGGAGCCGGCGCAGTTCCTCTCCGAGACGGCGTCGGCGGACCGTCGGTGCCGCTGCCACAATGCCCTCCGCTGCCGGTGCCACACCGAGTGATAGTTCTAGAGCTTCTTGCCCTGCAACTTGCAATCACATCTTGCGTAAGCCTGCCCCGGCACACCAGATCACAAACCTGGCTCGAACATCCAGAACAAGTCGACAAGTTGGTGTACCGGGAGCACTCTCCCATCCTGCCTTCCCCGCCACAAAGCCGTTTCCCCGGCTGCATGCACTTGGCCGTGCATCTTGCACAGCCCCGCCCTGTTTTGCAAACTGGGCACGACACCCCAGAAAAAGTCGAGCAAACGCACACAGTCGAGGCGGTTCGGAGCCCCCGCACCCGAATCGGGCGCACCTCAGCACGGCCCGCGAGGCGATGCGGCCTCGCCGGGCCACCTCCGGGGCCACGGCACCCGCGTGGCCGCGCTTCGATGTCCCGCCCACAGGCGGGGCGCATCGGCGGAAAGGCAAGATTGGGGGTTGCCCGGTGAGCGATCAACCGGTGCACAGGAGCATCCTTGTCATCGACATCGAGGGGTCCACGGCGGCGGGGCGGACGAACCCGATCCGGCGGGAGCTGCGATCGCGGGTCTACGACATGCTCGCCGGCGCGATGGAGTACTCCGGGATCGACTACCGCTGGTGCGACCCCTTCGAGGATCGCGGCGACGGAGTCCTCATCCTCATGCACCCGGTGGACGAACTGCCCAAGACGCTGCTTCTGTCCAGGCTCGTTCCGAAACTGGCGCACCAGCTCGTCGAGTACAACGGCAGCCTCCCGGCCACGGAGCGCACTCGACGCGGGCTGCGGCTCCGGGCGGCCGTGCACGCGGGAGAGGTGCACCGGGACGGCAAAGGGTGCTTCGGAGAGGCGGTCGATCTCGCGTGCCGGCTGCTCGACGCGCCGAAGCTGAAGCAGTGCCTGCGCGACAACCCGTCCCCGATGGTCCTCGTGGTGTCCGAAGAGTTCTACTGGGCGATCGTCAGGCACGGGTACGAGGGCATCTGCCCCACCACCTACCACCCCGGCCTCAAGGTCTCCCTCGGCGGGCGGCGGAGTCAGGGGTACGTGCATGTGCCTTCTGTCCTGCGGCTCACTGCGGCACTGCAGGACCACGTCGCTTAGGCCGCCGGGCACAGGACGTAGAGGACGGCGTCGCGGCCACCATGAGTACTAGTCGAACTACGTACGGTGGCGGATGCACGCCGGGGCGTCACCCATGACAGTGGCGAAGGGGGCACTGGGCGGGTGTTGGGTGTGTCACATCCAGGTCGCCCGAGCTGGTGTGGAGGGCAGTGGTGCTGGGGGCGCAGGGG
>NZ_SMKM01000063.1 GCF_004348665.1 Actinomadura sp. GC306
GTGTAGCGGAGCCCCGCCGGACTCATGATCGTGACGAAGTCGACGCCGGTGTCACGGCGGACGCGCTCGGCGAACGGCTGCAGGAGCCGGCTGGGATCGGACGTCGCGACCGCGACGCGGACGTTGTCGGCGTCGGCGATGCTCTTCGCGACCGCCGTCACCGTCTGCGCCGCCGCGTCGTCGGCGGACCGCCCGGCGTCCAGGTAGGCGATGGTCGCGCCCGCCGCCACCAGCAGCCCCACAATCGCCGCCTGCAGCACCAGCAGCTGCCGCGCCACACTCCAGCGGCCGGGAATCGTCCATGCGGGACGCCGCACGCGCGCACCTTTCGTCTCGGCCTCACCGTGAACGAAATGTACACAAGGGTGACCGGCGGTTCCGGCACCCGCATACTCACGGGTAAGGTTCCGAGCCCCCCGCCGATCAACGCTCGAACCTGCGCGGCCGCTCCCCCACGCAGGCGCCCACCGTGTGCATGTGCCCGCTCGCCGGCACATGGGCGCCTGCCCCAGGCGCGGGCGCCCGCCCGGAACCAGGAGAATGTGCGGGCCTGACCGGGCGGGCGCCGTGCCTGTTTATTTGCATTGCCCTTGGCGTCAGGCGCTAGAGCGCCTTCCTTCGGCGGGCACTGCGCGCGATCGCTGCATCGCTCCGAACTCGCCCTGGGGGCTCGCTGCGCGATCAGGTTTCTCGCAGGCTCGAAACCTGCCTTCGGACGCGATCGCAGGCGTTGAGGTTGTTGCGGGGTTGCTGCGGTGGCTGAGGTCCCCGCGCCCGGGAAAACGCATCCGCTTTGGCACTGGCGCGTCTGGCCTCAATCGGCACTGGGGCTCGCTGCGCGATCAGGTTTCTCGCAGGCTCGAAACCTGCCTTCGGACGCGATCGCAGGCGTTGAGGTCGTTGCGGGGTCGCGGGGCGGGTTACGCGGGGTCTGGTTGTGGGTGGTGGCGTCTTCCTGGGCGTGGGAGGTCTGGGTGGAAGCGGATTACTACCGGTAGGTCCGGCATGCCTACCGCCTCGCGGTAGCGCTCTACCGGGCCTGCGCCCAGTTCGCCGTAGACCTCGCTGATCAGTGTGTCGCCCGCGCAGGCCAGGCGCAGTCGCAGGCGGGGGCGGTCGGCCGTGCCGGTGAGGCGGACGCGGGAGTCGCGGACGCCGGGCATGGCTCGCGCCTCCCGGTTCAGGTCGTCGGCGGCGGCACGGGCGCGGACGCGGGTCTCCGGGTCGACGTCCGGCCACCAACGGTGGACGACCCTGCGGACCTGGACGACCAGCCACAACTGCCCGGCGAGCGCCAGGACCTCCGCGGTGCCCGCGGCGGCCGGTAGGAACCAGCCGTGGTTGCCGGTGAACCTGGCTAGTGCGGGGTCGAGCAGCGGACTGTCCGGGGCGCCGAGGCCGGCGGCGAGCGCAGCGGCGCCGCAGGCGAACAGGACGGCACCGGTTGCCGCGATCGCGAGGCGCATGTCAGTCCCTCCGCCAGCCGAGCCGGACGTCGACCCGCGGCCGGTGCATCGGCTCGATGCGGTCCAGCCGGGCCTCGACCGCCGCGCGGACGAGGTCCGCCAGGTTCGCCGGGTTGCGGTAGCCGGTGGTGACGCGGACGACGAGGACGCCGCGGAACGGCCGCGGGCCGCGCACCCGGGCGCGTTCGATGCCGGGGACGGCGAGCGCCGCGTCCGCGAGCGTCCGGCGCAGGGCGGTGCGGCCGAGGGCGCCCGCCTGCCGCGGGTCGGAGCCCGCCAGCGGGACGCCGCGCAGCCGCCCCGGCAGCGCCGCCAGCAGGAACCCCGCGCCGGTGAAGGTGATCGCACCCGCGACGGGAAGGGCGTCGTGCCAGGTGCGGCGCCGGAGCGCGTCCGCCAGCACGTCGACGCCCGGTACGGGGTGGACGCCGGAGCCGAGCGCGGCCGCCAGCAGTTCGACGGCGGCGACCCCGCAGGCCGTGGTCACCAGCAGCGCGGCGGCGAAGCCCGCGAACCCGCGGCGCGGGCGGAACTCGCGGACGGCGAGCCGCCGCGCCTGCCGCCTGTTGTGCTCGTCCTCGATCAGATCCCTGACCAGCGTCTCGGCCATAGCCACCCCCGTGAGCCATCGGCACGTCCGACATCATCACTCATGGTGCGGCAATGTCACGCGGAGTGAAACATGCCATGCCGACATCTCGCGCGTTCGGGGGTCAGCGGAAGACGACCGTGCGGTCCCCGTTGAGGAGGATGCGGTGCTCGCAGTGCCAGCGGACGGCGCGGGCCAGGGCGAGGCACTCGACGTCGCGTCCCACGGCCACCAGCTCCTCGGGGCTGTGGCCGTGGTCGACGCGGGCGACCTCCTGCTCGATGATCGGCCCCTCGTCCAGGTCGGCGGTGACGTAGTGGGCGGTCGCGCCGATCAGCTTCACGCCGCGCGCGTGCGCCTGGTGGTAGGGGCGGGCGCCCTTGAAGCTCGGCAGGAACGAGTGGTGGATGTTGATGATCGCGCCGGGCAGCTTGGCGCAGAAGTCGTCGGAGAGGATCTGCATGTACCGGGCGAGGACGACCAGGTCGGCGCGGTAGTGCTCGACCAGCGTCAGGATCTCGGCCTCCTGCGCGGCCTTGCCGCCCGGCCCGACCGGCAGGTGGTGGTAGTCGATCCCGTACGACTGGGTGAGCGGCCGCAGGTCGGGGTGGTTGGACGCGACCGCGACGATGTCGATGTCGAGCGAGCCGGAGCGCGTCCGGTACAGCAGGTCGTTGAGGCAGTGCCCGCCCTTCGACACCATGATCAGCACGCGCGGCCGGTCGGCGAGGGCGTGCAGCCGCCACTGGAGGCCGAGCTCGGGCACGAGGGACGCGAACGCGCCGCGCAGCTCGTCCGGGTCGGTGTCGTCCAGGGTCGCGAACTGCACGCGCATGAAGAAGGTGCCGGAGTCGCCGTCGCCGAACTGCTGGCTCTCCACGATGTTGCAGCCGCGCTCGGCCAGCAGCCCCGAGACTGCGGCGACGATGCCGGGCCGGTCGGGGCATGACAGGGTCAGCACATATTCGTTCAACGGTCTCAACTCTTACGCGATGGGACGGGGGTCCTGGCATGGAAGGGGCAGCTCAGGACCTGTTCCCATCGAGCTTACGCGGCGTGCGGCGTTCCGGCCGCCTTACCGCCGGGGACGGCGAGCCGGACGCCGGTGTCGTGGGCGGGGCCACTACCCGCGAGTAGTTTGGGGTGCCGCTTTGCGGTTACTTTGCTCCCATGCGGCGTATCGGGATCGTGGTACTGGCGGTCGCCCTCGTCCTCGCGGGCTGCACGACCGACACCGGCGACGGCGGCGAGGACGGGCGGCCCGGGAAGGTTGACGGCATCCCCACCGCGCAGGGCACGCACAAGCAGAAGCTCGACGTCGGGACGGTCGGGCACCGCGAGTACCTGCTGCACGTCCCGGCGAAGGTGGCCGACGGCGAGTGGCGGGACGGCAGGCCGGCCGAGAAGCCCGCGCTCGTCATCGCGCTGCACGGCGGGCTCGCCACGATGGACAAGATGGCGGAGATGTCCGGCTTCACCAAGCAGTCGGACGAGAACGGCTTCCTCGTCGCCTACCCCAACGGGTTCATGACGACGTGGAACGCCGGCGACTGCTGCGGCGCCGCGAAGCTCGGCGACATCGACGACGTCGGGTTCCTCACCAAGCTGATCGACAAGCTCACCGGCGCCGGGCTGGCCGACCCGAAGCGGGTCTACGTGACCGGCTTCTCCAACGGCGCCGGGATGGCGTACCGGATGGCCTGCGAGCGGCCGGGCAAGGTCGCGGCGATCGGGGTCGTGGAGGGCGCGCTGGTGACCGAGTGCGACCCCGGCGAGCCCGTCTCGGCGATGATCTTCCATGGGACGGCGGACGGCAGCGTCCCGTACAACGGCGGCGGGAACCGCGACTTCAACGACCGGCGGCCGTTCCCGCCCGTGTCCAAGGCGGTCGAGTTCTGGCGCCGGACCGCCGGGCTGCCCGAGCCGGACAAGCAGGTCAGGGCGCTGACCGGGGACACCGAGTGCCAGAGCACCGGCAAGGGCCGGCGGGGCGTCGCGGTGACCTTCTGCAAGATCAACGGGGGCGGGCACGAATGGCCGGACCGGGCCGGGGCGATGCTGTGGGACTTCTTCGCCGCCCACCCGCGCCCCGAATAGGCAGTACATGAAGGGATTTCACATTCGCGGATAGTGTGGCACTGTGATCCCCATGAACCTCCGGGACCGCTACGACGCCGCGACGGCCGGGATCGAGGCGCCGTTCGCCGTCGTCGACCTGGCGGCCTTCCGCGCCAACGCCGCCGGCCTCGTCCGCCGCGCGGCCGGCAAGCCGATCCGGGTGGCGAGCAAGTCGGTGCGCTGCCGGCCGCTGCTCGCGGACGTCCTCGCCATGGACGGCTTCGCCGGGGTCATGGCGTTCACGCTCCCCGAGGCCCTCTGGCTGGCCGCGGAAGGGGTCAGCGACGACATCCTCGTCGCCTACCCCACCACCGACCGGACCGCCATCGCCGCGCTCGCCGCCGACCCCGCCGCCGCCCGCACCGTCACCCTCATGGTCGACTCCGCCGAGCACCTCGACCTGATCGAGTCGGCCGGCGGCGGCCACGACGTGCGGGTCTGCATCGACGTCGACGCCTCCTACCGCCCGCTGGCCGGCCGCGTCCGGATCGGCGCGCTGCGGTCCCCGCTGCGCACCCCCGCCCAGGTCCGCGCGTTCGCCGAGGAGGTCCTCAAGCGGCCCTCGCTCCGGCTCGTCGGGCTGATGGCGTACGAGTCGCAGATCGCCGGCGTCGGGGACGTCCCGCCCGGCCGCCCCGCCCGCGGCCGCGTCATCCGCACCATGCAGCAGCGGTCCCGGCTGGAGCTGGCCCGCCGCCGCGCCGCGATCGTCCGCACCGTCGGGGAGCTCACCGAGCTGGAGTTCGTCAACGGCGGCGGCACCGGCAGCGTCGAGAAGACCGCCGCCGAACGCGCCGTCACCGAGGTCGCGGCGGGCTCCGGCCTCTACCAGCCGCACCTCTTCGACCAGTACTCCAACTTCAGCGGGCGGCCCGCCGCGCTCTTCGCCCTCCCGGTCGTGCGCCGCCCCGGCCCCGGCGTCGCGACTTGCCTCGGCGGCGGCTACCTCGCCTCCGGCCCCGCCGACGCCGTCCGCCTCCCCCAGCCCTACCTGCCGACCGGGCTCGGCTACGACGCCAACGAGGGCGCCGGCGAGGTGCAGACGCCCCTGGTCGGCCGCTCCGCCGACCTGCTCTCCATCGGCGACCGCGTCTGGTTCCGGCACACCAAGGCGGGCGAGCTCTGCGAGCGCTTCGACGCCCTGCACCTGATCGAGGACGACCGGGTCGTGCGCACGGTTCCCACCTACCGGGGCGAAGGCCGCACTTTCCTGTGAAGGGGGGCGACCCCCTTCGACCCCCGGGACGAGCCGGTCGATCCTCACGCCACCGTTGCGGTGTGTTGTGACCGTGCGGGTCAGTGAGGTGTCGCTGCGGTCGCCCGGCTCGGCGGGCCGTGCGACCTCCGCTCGCTGCACTCGCTCCAGCCACCCGACCCGTGACCTTGGCGGGGTTCCGGGGGCTTGGGCGGCGTCTAGGTTGGGCTTATGAGCGATGCTCCCTTGATCAGTGTCCGTGGCGAGGCCGTGCTGGAGGTCGAGCCGGAGATCGCGCGGCTGACGGTGCACGTCCAGTCGCAGGAGTCCGACCGGCGGGACGCCCTCGACCGGCTGACCGAGCGCAACCGGCGGTGCCTGGAGCTGGTCAGGTCGTACGGGGACGCCGTGGAGAAGCTGGAGACGGGCGGGTTGTCGATCGTCCCCATGCTGAAGTACCGGCGGCGGGAGGGCGACATCCGCGCCTACCGGGGGACCGTGCAGATCAGGATCGTGGTCGCGGACTTCGGGGTGCTCGGCGAGCTGGTCACCCGGCTCGGCGACCTGGAGCGCGTCTACGTGGACGGCCCGGAGTGGGCGCTGCGGCACGACAGCGAGGTGTACGGGCGGGCCGCGCGGCAGGCCGCCCACGAGGCCGTCGAGCGGGCCCGCCGCTACGCCGAGGCGCTCGGGTCCCGGCTCACCGGGCTCGTCGAGCTGGCCGACGAGGGGCTCGGCCGGGCCCAGGACGCGGGCGGCCCCGTCACGCTGGCCGCCGCGTACGGGGCGGCGGCCGCCGGGGCGCCGGACGAGCCCGAGCCGATCGACCTGGAGCCCGCGAAGCAGGTCGTGCGGGCCGCGGTCGAGGCCCGGTTCACCGTGTCGCCGCCGGACCTGGAGCCCCGGTGAAGATCGCGATCATCGGGGCCGGCAGCGGCTACATGCCGGGGGTGATCCGCGGCATCCTGCACCGCGCCGACGACCTGGCGGGCACCGAGCTGGCCTGCCACGACATCGACACCGGGAACCTGGTGACCATGACGCGGCTGGCCCGCGCCATGTTCTCCGCCGGGGGCGCCGCCGTCACCGTCTCGGCGCACACCGGCCTCAAGGCCGCGCTGGACGGCGCGTCCTACGTGTTCACGACGTTCCGTCCCGGCGGGCTCGCGGCGCGCCACCTCGACGAGTCGATCCCGCTGAGGCACGGCGTCGTCGGGCAGGAGACGGCCGGGCCCGGCGGCTTCCTGATGGCGCTGCGGTCCGTGCCCGTCCTGCTGGAGATCGCGGCCGCCGCGCCGGACGCGTGGATCGTCAACTACACCAACCCGACGAACGTCGTCACCGACGCCGTCGCACGCACCACCGGGGCGCGCATCATCGGGCTCTGCGACCAGGCCGTCGGCGACACCGAGATGTGGGCCGGCCTGCTGGGCCTGCCGTTCGAGGGGCTGGAGGCCGACTGGACCGGCCTCAACCACGCCACCTGGGCGCAGCGGCTCCGGCTCGACGGGCACGACCTCGACGTCCCGGCGCTGCTGGACGAGCTGGAGATCCCCGGCGGCGGTGCGACGCCGTGGCGCGACCCGTCCCGCATGGCCGAACTCGCCAAGACGCTCGGGTTCCTGCCGAACTCCTACGCCAAGTACTACTTCTTCCACGACGAGGTGGTCGCGGAGCTGCGGGAGAAGGGCACGACCCGCGCGCAGGACATCCTCGCCATGCTCCCCGCCTACTACGAGCAGGTCGCCGCCGAGTCGCGCAAGGCCGACCCCGACCCGTCCCGCGAGCGCGGCGGCGGGGAGCACGGCGAGTTCGCCGTGGACGTCATCTGCGCCCTGCACCGCGACGAGGGCCGCCGGATGATCGTCAACACGCGCAACAACGGCGCGATCCCGTCCCTGGACGCGGACGCGATCGTCGAGGTGCCCTCGCTCGTCGAGCGCGCCGGCCCGGTCCCGCTGACGATGGGGCCGCTGCCCGGGCCGGTGCGCGGGCTCACCCAGGCCATCCACGCCTACGAGCGGCTCGCGTCCGAGGCGGCCGTCACCGGCGACCGCCGGACCGCCCTGCAGGCCCTCATGGCGCACCCGTTCGTCCGCAGCAAGCACACGGCCGAGAAGATCCTGGACGAGGGCCTGGCCGCCCACCGCGACCACCTGCCGCAGTTCACCTGACCGTGACCTCGTCCGCCTGAACGAGGGGCGCCGTCCGCCCGTATCCAAGGGTGTGGGAGGAACGGACTGCGGGGAGTACCGCATCGGCCTCGGCGTCTACGCCCTCGGACGGCTGCCGGGCGCCGAGGCCGACGAGCTGTCGGCGCACCTGCGCGACTGCCCGTCCTGCCGCGCGGAACTCGCGGAGCTGCGCGAGGTCGCCGAACTGCTCGCCCGCAGCGTCCCGCAGCCGGCCGCGCACCGCCCCGCGACGCGCAGAGGCGCCGGCCGCAGACCGCGGACCGGCGCCTCCCTGAAGGGTCTCAACGGCGCCTGCGCCTACGGCTCCAGAGGACCAGGGCGGCCACGGTGACGGCGCCGACGCCCGCGAGCACCACCCGCTTGTCGAGCCCGCCGCCCTCGGGGCCGGCGTCGTCCGACGGCGCACCGACCAGCGCACCGACGACCTTGGCGACCTGACCCGCCTCCTCTTTCAGCCGGTCGGCGCCCCGCCGCGCGACGTTCTTCGGATTGACCCGGTCGGCGACCTCGTCGACCGTGCGGGCGAGCTCCTGGAGGTTGCGCTCGATGTACCTGTCCAGCGCCTCCGGGTCGCCGGGCCTGTCGTCCATGCCGTGTCCTTATCGTGTGGGGCGGAACCGTGTCCAGCGAAGCATGATCCGGACAGTCTCGCAGGTCTTCCCCCGCAACGCCCGGCACACCCCCCGGCCCGGTACGGTTGAGGCCACCATCCGAGCGAAAGGCGGGACAGGGTGTCCGAGCGGCTGCAGCCGGGCGACGTCGCCCCCGAGTTCGAGCTTCCCGACGCCGACGGGACCCCGGTGTCGCTGGCGTCGCTGCGCGGCAGGCGCGTGATCCTGTACTTCTACCCGGCGGCGATGACCCCCGGCTGCACGAAGGAGTCGGTCGACTTCGAGGGCAGCCTCGGCGACCTCGACGCCGCGGGCGTCACCGTGGTGGGCGTCTCCCCCGACAAGCCCGCCAAGCTCGCGAAGTTCCGCGAGAAGGAGGGCTTGACCTTCCCGCTGCTGTCCGACCCGGACGCCGAGGTCCTCAAGGCGTACGGCGCGTACGGCGAGAAGAAGCTGTACGGCAAGGTCGTCGTAGGCGTGATCCGCTCCACCTTCCTCATCGACGCCGACGGCCGGATCGAGAAGGCGTACTACAACGTGAAGGCCACCGGCCACGTCGACCGCCTCCGCCGCGACCTCGGCATCTGACCCGGGTATCGGCGTCGGTAGCAGAGCCCGCCGTACACAGCGGCCGGCCCGCGTCGCGGGCCGGCCTTCGCACGTGGCGGGGCCTTCGCACGTGGCGGGGTGCGGGCGGGGGGATTCGAACCCCCACGGTGTCTCCACCAACAGGACCTAAACCTGCCGCGTATACCTGGTTTCGCCACGCCCGCCTGGGCCTCCCGCCGGAGGCGAGTTCAGCTTAGCGGCTCGGTCCGCGGGGAGCGCGGCGGTTCCGGCGCGGCGCGTGCGGGACGGCGCGGCCACGGCGACGGCGGACGCGGCCGGCGCGATCGACGCGGTCGGCGCGACCGGCATCGCCGCCTGGTCGCCGGCGGCGAATGCCGGTAACGGACAGTTCGGTGTCGGAATTGCGGACAATGGCCCGCGACTTTTCCCCGCATAATTTGCAAAACGCGCTCGGCAGGGTCGCCGCGGGCGGCCTAGGCTTGGTGGATCCGGCCGTCGGCACAGGCGGTGACGCCATGATCGCAAGTTCGCCCGGGGACGTGCTGCACGCCTCCTTCACGCACCGCCTGCTGCCCTACGACGGCGCGGACCGGTTCCTCGACGGCGCGCTCCCCTTCCTCGCCGGCGGGCTCGACGCCGGCGACCGCGTCATCGCCGTCTGCGGCACCGGGCAGGAGATGCTGCTGCGCGACGCGCTCGGCCCCGCCGACGCGGCCGTCGAGTTCCGCGAGCCCCGCGACTGGTACGGCCACCCGGCGCGGACGCTGGCGGACTGCCTCAGCGCGGCCGACGACGCCGCCGGGCGGGGCCGCCGGCTGCGCGTCCTCGGCGAGCCGGTGTGGACGGCGCGGACCCCGCTGGAGACCGTCGAGTGGCAGCGGATCGAGGCCGTCGCCAACGTCGCGTTCCGGGAGACCGGTGCCTCGCTCATGTGCCCGTACTCGACGTCGCTGCCGGCGGGCATCGTCGCGGCGGCCCGCAAGACCCACCCGGAGACCGTGCGCGGCGGCCGCGCCGTGGCCAACCCCGGTTTCGTCGACCCGTGGTCCTACTGCGCGCAGTGCGACCGCGAGCCGCTGCCCGCGGCGCCGCCGGACGCCGAGACGCTGGAGCTCGACAAGGCCGACCTGTACTGGCTGCGGGCCTACGTGTCGGAGTACGCGCGCCGGACGCCGCTCCCCGAGGAGGACCTCCAGCGGCTCCTCGTCGCGGTCACCGAGGTCGTCACGAACGCGATGCGGCACGGCGCCCCGCCGATCGTCCTGCGCATGTGGACGGAGCCGGGCCCCGGGCCCGCCCTCGTGTGCGAGGTCGCCGACGAGGGCCGGTGGGCGCCCGGGACCGGCTACGGGCTCATCCCGCCGCGGCTCGGGGGCACCGCGTCCGGGAGCCGGTTCGGGCTGTGGGCCGTGCGGCTGCTGTGCACGGCCGTGCAGATCAGGACGGGCGAGGGCGGCAGCACCGTCCGGCTCCGGCTCGCGCTTCCCGGCGCGGCCGGCGGCGGCCCTCGGACGGAGAGTGAGGGGCTACGTGCGTTGGGCTTCCAAAACCCACCGAGCGGCGTACGCTGAACACACACCAAGCGATCCGGATGGGCAGGCCATGGAGACACCCTGGTTCGCCGAACGTCCCGTCGGAGAAGTCCGGCCGGGAGATCACGGCTGGCTGGCCTACAGCGGTTCCGAGGAGCGCGACCAGGTCATCGGGACCTTCGTGCGGGAGGGGCTGCGCACCACCGAGAAGGTCGTCTACGTCACCGACGCCCCGGCCCACCGGCTGCCCGGCGTCGGCCCGGGGCACGGGATCGACGTCGACGCCTACAGCCGGGCGGGCCAGCTCCGGGTGCTCCCCCGGCGGGAAGCCTGCCTGGACCGGCGGGGCCGGTTCGAGCCCGCCATGATGCTGGACACGTTCGGCCGCGAGGTCGAGACGGCGCTCGACGAGGGATTCCGCGCCGTCCGCATCACCACCGACTACAGCTGGCTGCTGCAGCCGCCCGGCCCGCCCGACCTGGCCCGGATGCTGGGGTGCGAGCACCGGGTCGGCAACGCGGTGTCGCCGAGCACGATGGTGATGGCGATCTGCCAGATCGACCGGCACGCGTGCCCGCCGGACGAGCTCGCCGCCCTGCGCGACACACACGAGGTCCTCGTGGAAGTGAACCCCGAATACGACGACGGAGTCCTGAAGATAGTGCGCACGTTCGACCCCGACGGGCTGCGGCTCGAAGGCGAACTGGACGCCGCGCGGCACTCGGTGTTCGCCGAGAAGCTCGCCCAGGTCGGCACCGACCGCCGCGGCGTCCACCTCGACCTGTCCCGGCTCGGCTTCATCGACCTCGGCGGCCTGCACCTGCTGGCCCGGCACGCCACCGGGCTGCCCGCCGACGAGCCGCTCGTCCTCGACCATCTGGCACCCGACGTGGAGAACGTCATCGAGATGGTCGGCTGGCACCGGCTGCCGGGCCTCGTGCGCGGCGGCCACCGGAGCTCCCCCGACGCGGAGGGCACCCTCTGATGGCCATGGAGCACAGAGCCTTCTTCTACCGGGGCACCGACGACTTCCTGTCGGTCACCGTGCCGTACCTGGAGTCCGGGCTGGCCGCCGGGCAGGCCGTCGTCGCCGTCCTGCCCGAGCCGAACCTGACCGCCCTCCGGGACGCCTTCGGCGAGTCCGCGCACCGGATCCTGTTCGCCGACTCGGCGGACTTCTACCGCCATCCCGTCCGCACCCTGGGCGAGTACCAGAGCGTCGTGAAGCAGAGCGCGCCGCGCCGCGTCTGCGCGCTGGCCGAACCCGTCTGGACGGGCTGGGACGAGCGGCAGACACAGGAGTGGGTCCGCTACGAGTCGCTCATCAACGTGGTGTTCCACGGGACGGGCGCGCGGGCGCTGTGCCCGTACGACACCGGCACGCTGCCGCCCGGCGTCGTCGCGAAGGCGAGACGGACCCATCCCCGGCTGGTGTCGTCCGGGCGCGACGACCTGAACCACGAGTACGTCGACCCGGAGGCGTTCGGGGCGGGCTGCGACCGCGCGCCCCGCTCCCCGCGCCCCGGCGACGCCGAGTACCTCCCCATCGACGGCGAGGACCTGCACGTCCTGCGGGCGTTCGTCGGCGAGCGCGCCACCGGGCACGGCCTCGCGAAGCGGGCGGCGCAGGGCCTCGTCACCGCCGCGAACGAGGTCGCCGCCAACGCGCTGCAGCACGGCGCGCCGCCGGTCGGCCTGTGGCTGTGGCGGGACGGCGACGACATCGTCTGCGAGATCGGCGACGGCGGCTGCTGGCGTCCGTCCCCCAGCCCGCTGACGGGCTTCATCCCGCCGGACACGGCCCTCCAGCGCGGCTTCGGCCTCTGGACCGTCCGCCTCCTGGTCGACCTGATGGACATCCGCGCCGGCTGGGACGGCACCTTCGTCCGCCTCAGCGTCTCCCGCAACACCCCGGAATCGGCCGCCGGGTAGGTCTAGGCCGGCCGGAACGGCACCTTCGTCCGCCTCGGCGTCTCCCGCAACACCCCGGAGCGAGCCGCCGCGTAGGGCTGGGCCGACCGGGACGGCACCTTCGACCGCCTCAGCGTCTCCCGCGACCCCCGAACCGGCCGCCGGGCAGGGGGCCTAGGTCAGGTCGGCGGCGGCGATGATGCCGGCGAGGGCGCGGAACGCCTCGCCGCGGTGGCTGATGGCGTCCTTCTCCTCCGGGGCCATCTCCGCGGTCGTGCGGGTCTCGCCGTCCGGGACGAAGACCGGGTCGTAGCCGAAGCCGCCGGTGCCGCGCGGCTCGCGGATCAGCGCGCCGCGCATCCGCCCCTCGGCACCGTGCTCGGCGCCGCCGGGGACGACGAGCACCGCCGCGCACACGAAGGCCGCGCCGCGCGCCTCGTCGGCCACGTCCGCGACCTGGTCGAGCAGCAGCTGCAGGTTGGCGGTGTCGCGGTCGCCGGCGGCGGCGCCGAACCGTCCCGACCAGCGGGCCGACAGGACGCCGGGCATGCCGTTCAGCGCGTCCACGCACAGCCCGGAGTCGTCGGCGACCGCGGGCAGGCCGGTGAACGCGGCGATCGCGCGGGCCTTCAGCAGCGCGTTGCCCTCGAACGTCAGCTCGGTCTCGGCCACGTCGGGCGCGCCGGGGAACTCGTCGAGGCCGACGATGTCGAACCCGCCGAGGATCCGGCGCAGCTCCGCGACCTTGCCCGGGTTGTGGCTCGCGAGGACGATCCGGCTCATCGCGCCAAAGCCTCCTGCTGCAGCCGGGTCAGCTCGGCGCAGCCACCCGCCGCGAGGTCGAGCAGCGCGTCCAGCTCGGAGCGGTCGAACGGGGTGCCCTCGGCGGTGCCCTGCACCTCGACGAACCGCCCGTCGCCGGTGCAGACCACGTTCATGTCGGTCCCGGCGGCGGAGTCCTCCTCGTAGCAGAGGTCGAGGCGGGGCTCCCCGTCCACGACGCCGACGCTGATCGCCGACACCGACGCGATCAGCGGGTCGCCCTTGAGCAGCTTGCGCTCGCGCATCCAGCTCACCGCGTCGGCCAGCGCGACGTAGGCGCCCGTGATCGCCGCGGTGCGGGTGCCGCCGTCGGCCTGCAGGACGTCGCAGTCGAGCTGGACGGTGTTCTCCCCCAGCGCCTTGAAGTCGAGGCACGCCCGGACGGAGCGACCGATCAGCCGGGAGATCTCGTGGGTCCGCCCGCCGATCCGCCCCTTGACCGACTCGCGGTCGTTGCGGGTGTTGGTGGCGCGCGGCAGCATCGAGTACTCGGCGGTGACCCAGCCGAGGCCGCTGTCGCGGCGCCACCGGGGCACCGAGTCCTGCACGGACGCCGCGCACAGCACCCGGGTCGCACCGAACTCGATCAGCACCGACCCTTCGGCGTGGTCGAGCCACCCGCGCTGGATGCGGACGGGACGAAGCTGGTCGTTCAAACGATCATCGGGCCGAGGCATGCCCCAACCCTAGTGGCAGCACATCGCCAGAACCGACTCACCACCTGTTGACACCCGCACATCGATGAGATGCTCTTGCAAAGACCTTTTCTCACCGAGTGAGCGGCTGGGAAGCATGCCAGTAGAGATCGAACGCAAGTTCCTCCTCGGCGCGGAGCCGGACTGGTCGCATCCGGCACTTCGCGGCGCCGACGTCATCGAGTACGAGCAGATTTATTTGAAGGTCGACGGCCCCGACCAGCTGCGAATCCGCCGGGGTGTGAGCAGGTCCTGCACCGCCTACCGTCTGGCCCGGTTGCACCGGTTGTCCGATGGGGTACGAGAGGTTGAGGAAAAGGAGCTCGGCGGCGAGGAGTACGAAACGCTCCGGCGCGACCGGGACCCGAGCCGCGAGATCATTTCGAAGATGCGGCACTGTTTTGATTGGCGAGGCCAGTTCTTCGAACTGGACACCATTCGCCGGCCTGCCAGCCGCGCCTGCTTCCTGCTGGAACTCCAGGTCGAAAGCATGGAACAGAGCATCAGCCTGCCGGATTTTCTGGTCATCGACCGCGAGGTCACGACGGACGTGTCCTTCTCCAACGCCATGATCGCGCTCGGCTGACGCTGCGGCCTCACTCTTCTGGAGGCTTCATGACCCGCTACCGGCTGGCCGCACGGCTGGCGGACCAACTGCGATCAACGTCCGCCCAGACCGGGGACCGGCTGCACTCGGCACTCGTCCCCTTCGCCGCGCCCGGCACCGTCCGCGACCTCCTGCGCGGGGCACTGCGCGACGAGCACTGGCTGGACGCGGTGCACGCCGGTTCCTACCGACATCCCAACGGTTTCGACAAGATCGTCTTGTTCGCGGATCGCGAGTATCAACTCCGCCTGCATGTCTGGCGCGAGAACGCACGGGAGACCGCGGTCGAGAACATCCATAATCACCGCTGGGACTTCTCGTCCGTGATCGTTCTCGGCGGTTACCGATTCCAGGAGTTCATCCCGGACCCGGCCGGCCGTCGGTTCCATGCCTACGGCTACACGTCAGAACGCGGAGCGGCGGCCTACTCGCTGAAACCACTCGGCCAGCGGGGCCTCACCCGGTCGTTTGACGCACGTCTATGCGCAGGTACGTCCTACACGCTCACGTCCGACGTCTTTCACCGGGTCTCGAACACTCCCGGGCAGTTCACCGTGAGCCTCGTCCTCCAAGGTCCGCACCGACCGGACTCCAGTGTCCTCGTCTTCGCGGAGGAGAATCTCCCATCGGGTCGGCCGCTCCCCCGCCCGGGATTCTCAAGGGACTCCCTACGCCGGTTGCTCTCGGACCTCATCGACGAACTGGCGGATCCTCTTTCCGCGTGATCAGGCCGTCGCCTGCGGCGACTCGACGAGCTCCAGCAGTTCCCAGGCCAGCTCCCGGCTTCGCGCAGCGACGAACGACACGGGTGTGCCGTACATGGAGCCGTGGGCAGTGAGCGGGGCACCTGACAGATCCAGGACATGGCCACCGGCCGCGGTCACCAGCAGGATTCCGCCACCTACGTCGAGCAGGTCGCCCCGATGGCAGATCATGCCGTCCAGTTGCCCCACCGACAGGAGAGCGAGGTCCAGCGCCGGCGCCCACATCGACAGGGTGCGTTTGCAGCGCCCACCCAGCGCTTCGTGCATACGGTCGCCCCAGATACGTCCGGCCGTCGAGTAGTTCGTCACCAGGGAGACCGTCGACCGCTGCAAGGGCACCGGTTGATGATGGGCCGCCTCGCCAGGCGGCACCGCCTGGGTCGCGATGAATTCACGCTGGAGCAGTGGATCGACGACGAGCGCCAGGACCGGCCGTTTCCGCCGGAAGAGTGTGATCGCCACCGCGCAATGCGCAATGCCGTAGGCGAAGTTGTTGGTTCCATCGAGCGGATCGATCATCCAGACGAACTCGGTGTCGGGCCACTCCCCGGCAGGCCCCTCTTCCGCGAGCACACCGTGGCCGGGGAACTCCCTGGCGAGCGTGTCGATGATGCGGCGCTGCGCCTCAAGGTCCGCAGGCAGTTGCACGTCATGGGCGCCTCGGTAGCGCTTCTCCGCCGGACGGCCGAACTGTTCCCGGAGATAGGCGCCGGTCACCCGGGCGCAGGTGAGCGCGACCCTGGCCTCCCGCTCCCAACCATCGTTCCGGAACGGTTCTGACTCGGACACGATCACTCAGCCTCCCGTACGCCGACCGGCGCGCCTGTTCCTCCAAACTCGATACTCCTCGCCGACCACGTTCGGCGCCACGGCCACGAGCAGCGTCACCAACAGTGTCGCCGCCCAGGCCCAGATCTTGTCGGCGTTCGAGGAGGTCAGCAGTTCCTGGAAGACATCGAGCTGGTTGAGCGTGACGAGCGCAACGACGACGGTCAGCACGGACAGCCACGCTGTCTGGAACCAGCGCCGCCTCTCCCTCGCGGGGGTCCGGTCTCGCCCGGCCACCACCGCCACCGCACAGCTTTCCAAAGCCACGCTCTCCTCGGACCGGTACGGCTCCAGCACCATCGGTTCCACGTCGTTCCGCGCGGTGTCCATGACCGTGCGGAGCGCGTAGAGCGCATCGTGCGTCGCCCACATGACCCGCGATCCGGGAGTCAGCGAACACCGCCAGGCACCGTCCGGGTCCTGCAGCCTGAGAAGCCTGTCGGTGCCGGTGAGGACGATCGGGTCACTGAGGTCCGCACCCGCCATCGTCAGCGCGGCGAGCGCCCACGGCGTTGCGAAGTGCCGAAAGTCCAGACGAGAGGAGGTCCGGGGGTTGATCAGCGAGGTGTGAGCGGTGCCCTCCCATGGCTCCTCCTTATCGGGATCGAAGCACGAACGCAGATAGGCGACGCCACGCTGGACCGCGGGGTCGTTCGGCGCCACACCCGCGGTGAGGAGCGCGACGAGCGTGTAGGCGGTGTAGGCAGGCGACGAGCTCTGCGTGCGGCCCCCGATGGCGGGCAATGCACCCCAGCCGCCGTCCTCGTGCTGGGCGGCCCGCAGCCACGCGACGCCCTTCGCGGTGTCGCTGCGCCCGTATCGCGCGAGCACCCGCACGGCGCACGTGGTCGGGAAGACCTGGGGTTCGGGCGCGGTGCCCTCGACCGGCGCGGCGGACGCCCACCCCCCGTCCTGCTGCAGGGATTCCAGCCAGCCGAGGCCGGCGGCGACGACCGGGTCGGAGTCCGAGCGTCCTATACCGTGCAGGGCCCAGAGGACGGCGCAGGTGCTCTCGGTGACAGACTGATCGGAATGCGCTCCGACGAGGGATTTGCGCACCTGCCATCCCCCGTCGGAATTCTGCATGCTCTCCAGCGATTCCACCGGTTTTTCCAGCTGATCGCCGGTGACGCCGGCGTGGACGTGGGCGAGAATTCCCTCGGCGGTGGAGAGCAGGCCCAGGGAATGCCCGTCCATGTACAGATTCCAACCCCACCGATGGTCCTCGATGGATCGATGGTTCTCCAGATAGAGCAGCGACTTGTCGACGGCGTCCCGCACCCGGAGCGGCAGTTCCCGCGCGACGATGGTCGCCCGGTACCAGCTGAGCGCGGTCGCGAACAGCGTCGCACGTTCGACATCGCCGCTGCGCGCCGTCAGCTCGTTGATCGACATTATGCGGCATCTCGTCCCCGCGCCCGAGAGCTCCTGCGGTCCTCGCGCCACCGCGCAGACGGTCAGGCACGGCCGGTGCGTCCCAGGTTCGGCGGCGAGGAGCCCGATGTATTCGACGTCGAGACCGAATTGCTCTTTCGTCGCCCTCGTTACCAGGGCCCCGAGACCAGATGCGCCGGCGTCGCGGGTGGCGGCCCGATCCAACCGCAACCGCAACGGCAGGAGATCGGTTCCGACCGCTCGGACGACGAAAGCCTCCCTGTTCTCGGCATAAAGGACTAGTTCCAGCGACCGGCCCCGGTCATCCAGACGATTTTCCTCGCGTCCCCCATCGTTCACGACCGCTCCCGCGCCTTGGCTCGGCACACACGAGGGCGTGCATCACTTTTTGTTCCGTCGTCATGATTTCACGCCACCCCCAGGAGGGACTGTGCAAATCTGCACAGTCGCGACGACGGGAAGGGAGCCTCAGAGGTCGTAGACGGCACCGACCGCCGCGAGTTCGATCGGGCCGCGAAAGCCGCTGGCCTTCGCTTCCGCCAGTGTCTGCGCCGGGTCGTTCCAGGGCAGCAGGTGGGTGAGGACGAGCTGTCCGACCCCGGCCCGTTCGGCGTGCTCGCCCGCCTCCCTGCCCGTCAGGTGCATGTCCGGCGGCAGTCCCGGTCGGTCGGCGAACGCCGCCTCGCAGATGAAGAGATCGGAGCCGCGGGCCAGTTGGACCAGGGCGTCGCTGTGCCCGGTGTCGCCGGAGTACGTCATGACTCCGCCGTCGTGTTCGATGCGCAGCCCGTAGGCTTCGATCGGATGATTCATCAGCGCGGTGGTCACCGTGAACGGTCCGATGGTCATCGGCCCCGGCTCGAACACCCGGAAATCGAAGGTGTCGGTCATCCCCGGGTTCGGTTCCAGTTCGTACGCCTTGATCATATGTTCCGCGGTGCCATGTGGGCCGTACACCGGAATGCGAGGCGCCGGCCCGTCGGGACAGTAGGTTCGCGCGATCCAGTAGACGGTGAGATCGAGGCAGTGGTCGGGATGCAGGTGGGAGATGCATATCGCGTCGATGTCGAGCACGCCGTGGAAGCGCTGAAGACTTCCTATCGCACCGTTTCCGATGTCCAGGAGCATGGAGAAGCCGTCCGCCTCGATCAGGTAGCTGGACGCGGGGCTGTCCGGCCCCGGGAAACTGCCGGAGCAGCCGATCACAGTGACCCGCACGCTCAACTCCTCCTTCGGAATCCCGGGGGATCAGGTCGTCAGCGCCGTGCCGGGCGTGGCCCGCACCGTCTCCACCGCGCCGATCTCGGGGCCGAGGAACCGGCGGCCGAGCTCGGCGAACAGGGCGGGGTCGCCGGTGGCGCGGAACCGGTGCCGCGGCCGCGGCGTCGCCTCGGCGCGGGCAAGCCCCCGATCGTGCAGCACGCGATACACGTCCTTGGCGGTCTCGTCGGCACTTGACACCAGTGTGACCCCGTCGCCGACGACATACGAGATGACACCTGTCAGCAAGGGGTAGTGCGTGCAGCCGAGGATGAGGGTGTCGCAGCCCGCGTCGGCGATCGGGCGGAGGTAGCCGCGGGCCGCCTCCAGCAGGTCGGGGCCCATCGTCACGCCCGCCTCGACGAACTCCACGAAGCGGGGGCACGCGGCGCTCACCAGTTCGATGTGCGGCGCGGCGGCGAACGCGTCGTCGTAGGCGCGGCTGGTCACCGTCGCCTCCGTGGCGATCAGCCCGACCCGGCCGTTGGACGTGGCGCGGGCCGCCCGGCGGGTGGCGGGGTTGATGACCTCGACCACCGGGACGTCGTAGCGTTCCCGGGCGTCGCGCAGCATCGCCGAGCTGGCGCTGTTGCAGGCGATGACCAGCATCTTCACACCCTCGGCGACGAGCTGGTCGAGCATCTCCAGGGCGTAGGCGCGGACCTGCGCGATGGGCCGCGGCCCGTACGGCTGGCGCGCCGAGTCGCCCAGGTAGATGATCGGCTCGTTCGGCAGCTGGTCGAGGATCGCGCGGGCCACGGTGAGGCCGCCGAAACCGCTGTCGAAGACGCCGATGGGAGCGTCCGGAAGACCGTCCATCGGGGACGCGTCCATCCCCCGGGACGCCGACCCCCAGGATGCCTCTGACATGGTGCCCAAGGCTAAGCGAGAAGCCCCCGCTCAGGTGAGTCATGCGTTGGACATCACACCGTTACGTGCCGGAAAACCGTCCAGTTCAGGCCACGCGGGCGGCAGGCGGACACGATCGGGTACGAAACGCCGGAGCGCGCCTCAGCCGCGGGCGCGCGGCACCCGGGCGAGCTGCCGGCTCTGCGCGACGAGCCGGTCCGCGGAGTCCCAGACCTCGACCTCCTCGTCGAACCAGCCGTCCGCGAGGAGCCGGCCGGTGCCGTGCACGGCCAGCCAGCCCTGCGCGGGCACGGCGCGCATGTGCCAGGTCAGCTCGACGGTCGGGGCCCAGCCCTGCGCGTCGAGGTTCAGGACGACGGGCGGCAGCGCGTCCACGGCGAGGGCGAGCGAGTAGGCGTCGATCGGCTCGTCGGCGTGGTGCCGGAACCAGCCCCGGATGTCGGGGCGCCCGGACGGCCGCCCGTCCAGCCAGCCCATGGTGGCGCGGTCGAAGCGCATGTCGACCTGGTCGGCGAAGCCGCCGCCCGCCGGGGGGCGGAAGTCGGTGCACTCCGCCAGCGGCGGGATCGGCGGCGGGCCCTGCTCGGCGTAGGCGGGCTCGGCGGCGGCGTCGAGGGTGCCGGTGGTGATGAGGGCGTCCACGACGGGACGGCCGTCCTGGACGAGGGTGACCAGCGACGCCGCGGCGGTGCGGCCCGTCTTGCGCGGCTCCACGACCACCTCGGCGGGCCCGGCCTTGGTGACCCGGTGGAAGGTCGCCGCGGTGGAGACCGGGTGGGCGTGCGGGGACGCGTCGACGGCCGCGCGGGCCAGCACGGCCATGAGGTACCCGCCGTTCAGCGCCTCGCCGATGGCGTAGCCGCCGTCGAGGACGATCTCGTACCGGCCCTCGCCGACCTGCTTCACGGCGGTCGCGTCGCCGAACCCGCTCATCCGCACTCTCCCGCGTCCGGCCGCGCGGCGGGCGCCGTCAGCCCGTCCGACACGGTTCTAGAATCACATTCGATAGCGAACTGTACCGTGCCGGCCGGATCGCCGCCGTGGTCAGGACACCCCTCGGGGGTCAGGCCCAGAGCTGGCCTTCGAGGCGGGCCTCCGCCTCCTCCAGGGTGCCGCCGTACGCGCCGGTCGAGAGGTACTTCCAGCCACCGTCGGCGATCACGAAGACGATGTCGGCGCGCTCGCCCGCCTTGACCGCCTTCTTCGCCATCCCGATCGCGGCGTGCAGCGCGCCGCCGGTCGAGATGCCCGCGAAGATGCCCTCCTGCTCCAGCAGCTCGCGGGTGCGGCGCAGCGCGTCCCCGGAGGTGACCGAGAACCGCGTGGTCAGCACCGACTCGTCGTACAGCTCCGGGATGAAGCCCTCGTCGATGTTGCGCAGCCCGTACACCAGGTCGCCGTACCGGGGCTCGGCCGCGACGATCCTCACGTCCGGCACCTGCTCGCGCAGGAACCGGCCGACGCCCATCAGCGTGCCGGTGGTGCCGAGCCCGGCGACGAAGTGCGTCACCGTGGGCAGGTCCTCAAGAATCTCCGGACCCGTCGTCTCGTAGTGCGCGAGGGCGTTGGCCTCGTTGCCGTACTGGTAGAGCATCACCCACTCGGGGTTCTCCTCCGCCAGGCCCTTCGCCACCCGGACCGCCTCGTTCGAGCCGCCCGCCGCCGGGGAGAAGATGATCCGCGCGCCCCACATCTCCAGCAGCTGGCGCCGCTCGTCGGAGGTGTTCTCCGGCATCACGCACACCATCTCGTAGCCGCGCAGCTTGGCGACCATGGCCAGCGAGATGCCGGTGTTGCCGGACGTCGGCTCCAGGATCGTGCAACCCGGCGTGAGCAGCCCCTCCTTCTCCCCCTTCTGGATCATGTAGAAGGCGGGCCGGTCCTTGACCGAGCCGGTGGGGTTGCGGTCTTCGAGCTTGGCCCAGAGCCGGACGTCGCCGCTCGGCGACAGCCGCGGCAGGCCCACCAGCGGGGTGCGGCCGAGCGAGTCCAGCAGCGAGTCGAATCGCATGTGCCGCCGTCCAGCCCGGCTCAGCCGCCGGCGACGGCGGGGAGGATGGTGACGCTGTCGCCGTCGGCGACCTGCGTCTCCAGCCCGCCGAGGAAGCGGACGTCCTCGTCGTTGAGGTAGACGTTGACGAACCTGCGCAGGCCCTTGTCGTCCACCAGCCGGTCGCGCAGGCCGGCGTGCCGCGAGTCCAGGTCGGTGAACAGCTCGTCCAGGGTGGCGCCCTTGCCCTCGACGGACTTCGACCCGTCGGTGAGGTTGCGCAGGATCGTCGGGATGCGGACCTCGATCGCCATCGCGGTGATCTCCTTCTACGTCGTACGGGGGCTACCCGCCCTTCGGGACAACCGGGCGGGCGGCGGGAAGATTCCAGGCATGATCAAGCGCGTCAGCGACAGTCGTAGACGACCTCGGCGCGCGAGTGCCCGAACAGGAAGCTCTGCACGGGGGGCACCGGGGACGAACCGGCGCGGCGCCGCACACCGCCCGCCCGGTACCCGCTCGTCCACATGACCGCCAGTTTACCGGCCGGTTCGCGGCGGCTCCCCGGCGCCGTCGGCGCCGGCGTCAGCCGTACGATTCGACTACCTCGACCTTTTCCTCGGTCACCTCGCCGTCCACGATCCGGAACGACCGGAACTCGGTGTCGTCCTCCGCGCGGGTGGAGACGAGGACGTAGTGGGCGTTCGGCTCGGACGCGTAGGAGATGTCGGTGCGCGACGGGTACGCCTCGGTGGAGGTGTGCGAGTGGTAGATGACCACCGGCTCCTCGTCCCGGTCGTCCATCTCCCGCCACACCTTCAGCTGCTCCTGGGAGTCGAACCGGTAGAACGTCGGGGACCGCTCGGCGTTGGCCATCGCGATGTAGCGGACCGGCCGGTCCGAGCCGGCGGGGCCGGCGATGATCCCGCACGCCTCGTCGGGGTGGTCGGCGCGCGCGTGCGCGACGATCTTCTCGACCAGGGCACGTTCGATCGTCAGCATGCCCCGAAGGCTACCGGGCGCGGCGCGCCGCCGGAGTCCCGGCCTCAGCCGATCCGGACCCGCATCCGGACCTGCGTGCCGTGCCGGCCCGAGCGGGTCTCCACGATGTGGCACAGCCGCCGGACGGCCCACATCGCGGGGTCGTGGCCCTTCGCGCCCGGCGGCGCGTAGCCGAGGAACCGGTCGGCCAGGACGCGCACCGGGTCGGTGACGTCGCAGACCAGCTCGCCCGCCTCCGCCCACACCCACAGGGAGCCGCGGCCGCCGCCGTCCCGGATGATGCCGGTGGCGACCTCGTTGACCGCGAGCACGAACGGGAGCGTGCGCTCCTCCGGCAGCCGGTAGCGGGCGGCCCCGGTGAACAGGAAGTCGCGCAGCCCCGGCAGCCCGCCCGTCGCGAACGACCTGCGGGCCGCCCCGGCCGGCGGCGGGGGCAGCGGGCCCGCGTCGCACTCGGCGCAGAACTCCGCGGGCGGCGTGTACCGCTCGGCGGGGACGGGCCCGTCCGGCATGGCCAGCTCCGGGTGGGTGCGGGCCGCGGCGGCCAGCACGTGGTCCGGCAGCAACGCCGTGTCGTACGCGCACATGATCATGGTCGGGGTGCCGGCGAACACGACGTTCAGCAGCGCGTCGTGCCGCTTCCACTCGCGGGTCTCCAGCGGCGTCCGGCCGCGCCAGACGGGCTCGGCCAGCATCCGCAGCCGGCCGCGCGGCCACCAGTCGGCGCGGGCCCGGTCGTGGCAGGCCGCCAGCGCGTGCATCGGGCCGCGGGACCACATCGCCGGGTCGAGGAACTCGATGTCCGCGGTGGTCTCCCGGCCGAGCCGCCCGCGCAGGGCCGCCGCCACCGGGGGCTCGACGACCACGACGACCGCGTCGCCGGCCCGGCGCCCGGCGCGCAGGTACGGCACGGCGGTCAGCAGGTACTCGTTCCGCGACCCGTACATCAGCGCCCGGTGCACGAGGACGTCCTGGTCGTCCCGGGCGTCCACGGCGGGTCCCGTGGGGCCGGGCCCGTTCACGCGGTCGCCTCCGCGACGATGCCGGGCGCGGTGTCCCAGCCGCAGACGCGCATCAGCAGCTCCATCCAGCCGGGCATCGACCGCAGGATCACCTGCCGGTCGAGGACGGTGCTCAGCTCGTTCGCGCGGATCAGGGTGCGCAGCCCGTCCAGGTCGCAGAAGTCGAGCCGGGACAGGTCGAGGCACAGGTGCGCGGAGCCGTCGCCCGCGTCGCGCAGCGCCTCGACCAGGCCCGGCAGCGTCGACTCGTCGATCGCGCCGGACAGCCGCAGGCCGGGCGGGGCGAACAGCGGGACGATCCGCAGCACCCCGTCGTCGAAGACCGCGTCGGCGCCGGCCCGCCCGCCGTGGTGCCGCTCCACCTCGCGCAGGTGCCCTGCCGCGAACCAGCGGCGGTCGAACTGGCACAGCGCCATCGCCGCGCTCCCCGGCCGGGCGACGGCCCGGTGGACGGCGCCCTCGAACGACGCGAAGCGCTTCGTCCCGGGCCAGCCGCGCAGGGACGGGCACGCCTCGCCCGCGATGCGCACCCCCGGGCGGCCGCGGGCCAGCGCCGACTCCAGCACGGTGCGGAGGTCGGTGCCGACGGTGGACAGCACGGTCAGCCGGCCGTCGTCGAGCGCCGCGCCGAAACCGGGCCGCAGCCGCCCGGCGGCCCCGGCGGGCTCGCCGTCCACGAGGTAGACGAGGGCGTCCCCGGCGCGCAGGCCGTCGTTGAGGAACGCGGTGAGGACGGTGTGCCGCTCCTCCGCGTTGACGTAGGGCAGGCACAGGTGGTCGCCGGGCCGCATCTCACCGACCGGTGTGGCGGACTCGCCCGGCCGGGGACGGGTCGTCTCGGGAGCCATGCGGCCTCCTCGCCAGAAGCGCTCGTCAGGGGCGCGCCCGCACGCGCCTCATCACGCGCGGTACTCGATGGAGATGCCGGCGGCGTCGTCCAGGCCCTCTTCGCGCAGCCGGTCGTGCAGGGCGGGCGGCACGGCGCGCAGCAGCAGCCCCCCGTGCCCCCGGCCGCCGGCGCCGGTCAGCAGGCGCAGGCCGTCCGCGTCGCAGCCGGTCACGCCGCCGAGGTCGAGGCACAGCAGGCCCGTCCCGGTGGTGAGGGCCGCCAGCACCTCCGCGGCGGCGGAGAGGTTCGTCCGGTCGATCGTCCCGGCGAGCTCGGCGCCGGGCGGGCTGAAGATCGGCGTGATGCGCAGCACCCCGTCGTCGTAGTAGTCGTTGACGCGGACGCGGCCCATGTGGCTGGCGTCCACCGCCGCCAGCCGCACCTCGTCGAACCAGCGGCGGTCGAACTGGCAGATCGCCATCGCCTTCAGGTCGGTGGTCATGAAGACCTCGTCGAGCATCCGCTCGAAGTCGCCGTGCTGCTCGGTGCCCGGCCAGCGGCGCAGCGAGAAGCGCGCCTCGCCGGCGATCCGCACGCCCCGGTAGCCCTGCACGAGCGCGATGTCGATCTCCGTCGCCATCAGCTGGATGCTCTCCTGCGGGTCGAACCGGCCGCTCGCGAGGAACGTCTCCTCGGCGGTCCGGACGACGAAGTGCCCGGCCTCCATGGCGGCGGCGAGGTCGACGGCGTCCTCGTCCCGGTCCTGGGCCGGCTCCTGGGGCGGCTGCTGGGACGGTCCGGCCACGCCGTCGCCGAGCAGCCAGGCGAGCACCTCGGGCGCGGGGACGCCGTCGGAGATGTAGATGACCTTCTGGCCCGCGCGGACCCCGTCCCGCGCGTACGCGGCCATGATCGACCGGCGTTCGCCGTCGTCGTCGAAGACGAGGGCGAGGTGGTCGCCCAGCTCCATCGCGCCGACCGGCTTGGGGTGGGTGCCCGCTGCGGGCATGACGGCCTCCGTGTGGTTGCGGCCCGCCGCCGGCGGGCCGGGATCGCCCCCTGGAGGCAACGCTAACGACCCTCCGCACCGCCGTCCGGACAATCGGTCAGGTCCGCGGTGACCAGGTGTGGACGCGCGAGCCGCTCACCGGAGGAAGCCGGAGACTCACCGGAGGAAGCCGGAGAAAGGCGGGGGAAGGCGGTCACCAGAGGGCGCGGACGAGGCTCTCCTGCAGCACCGTGAGCCAGTCGTAGGCGGCGAACAGGGGCGCGCGGGGGTCGCGCGGATCCAGGGCGCCCGCCTCCTCGTACCACTCCTCGGAGATGTCGAGCCGGGTCCCGAGCGCCAGCCGGACGTCGTTCAGCGCCCGCAGCCACGCCTGCGCCTGCTTCTCGTCCAGCAGCACGTCCTGGCCGGGCTCGCTCAGCGACCCCAGGACCGTCTCGGCCGCCTCGCGCTTGCCGTCGCGCAGCCCCATCTCGGTGTAGCGGCGGAACTCGCCCGCCGCCTCGCCGTCGTCCTGGTACGCGTCGGGGAACAGCCGCGCCAGCACCGGGTCGTCCGGTTTGGTGGCGTTCTCGGCGATGCCGATGGACGCCAGCTCGTCGTCTTCGCCGGGCGCGTCGCCCAGCAGCGCGAGGAGCTGCTCCATCAGGGCGCGCAGCAGCGCGGCCTCCTCGGCCGCGAGGCGCACCCTGATGCCCTGGCGGGTCCTCTTCACATGGCTCACGGGTCGCTCCGCTCCGGACGGCTCATCGGGTCGCTCCGCCCTCGGGCACTAGTCGTCCCGCTTCACGGTGGCCCACAGGCCGTAGGAGTGCAGGATCTCCACGTCCCGCTCCATCTCCTCGCGGGTGCCGTTGGCCACCACGGCGCGGCCCTTGTGGTGCACGTCGAGCATCAGCTTCTCGGCCTTGGTCTTCGGGTACCCGAAGACGGCCTGAAAGACGTACGTGACGTACGACATCAGGTTGATCGGGTCGTTCCAGACGATCGCCAGCCAGGGGCGGTCCGCGCTGACGTCCTCCTCGGCGTCCGGCCGCTCCAGTTCGACGGGTGCGGGCGCCGTGCCCATGGCGCTCATGTCCGCGTCTCCCCCTCTCCGCGTGAAGTCGGTCCGCCCACGCACCCGATGCTATGCGCCGCTCCCCGTCCGGGTGCGCCGGTCCGGACCTCCATGGTGCCCGCGGCAAGGCTTAGGGTTCCAGATGTGGACCTTGGTGACGGTACTGCCCTGCTGACCGACCAGTACGAACTGACCATGCTGCAGGCCGCGCTCCGCGGCGGGACGGCCGACCGGCACGCGGTCTTCGAGGTGTTCGCGCGGAGCCTGCCCGCGGGCCGCCGCTACGGCGTGGTCGCAGGGACGGGCCGGCTGCTGGACGCGATCGAGGCGTTCCGATTCCAGCCCGCGCAGCTGGAGTTCCTGGCCGCGAACGGCATCGTGGACGAGCCCACCCTGCAATGGCTGGAGAAGTACCGCTTCACCGGGAACGTCTACGGATACGCCGAAGGCGACTGCTTCTTCCCGGACTCGCCGATCCTGGTGGTCGAGGGGACGTTCGGGGAGGCCGTCCTGCTGGAGACGCTCGCCCTGTCGATCCTCAACCACGACTGCGCGATCGCGTCGGCGGCGTCCCGGATGGTCCAGGCCGCGGGGGACCGGCCCCTCATCGAGATGGGGTCGCGGCGCACCCACGAGTACGCCGCCGTGGCCGCCGCCCGCGCCGCCTACATCGCGGGGTTCGCCACCACCTCCAACCTGGAGGCGGGCCGCCGCCACGGCGTGCCGACCGCCGGGACGAGCGCCCACTCGTTCACCCTCCTGCACGACAGCGAGCGGCACGCGTTCGAGGCGCAGCTCGCCTCGTTCGGGGCGGACACCACGCTCCTCGTCGACACCTACGACGTCGAGCGGGCCGTCCGCACCGGCGTGGAGCTCGCGGGGCCGGACCTCGGCGGCGTGCGGCTCGACAGCGGCGACCTCGGCGCGCTCGCGGCCCGCGTCCGGGAGCAGCTCGACGCGCTGGGCGCGCACGGCACGCGCATCGTGGTGACCGGCGACCTCGACGAGTACGGCATCGCGGCCCTCGCCGCCGCGCCGGTGGACGGCTACGGCGTGGGGACGTCCCTCGTGACCGGTTCGGGCGCGCCCACGGCGTCCCTGGTGTACAAGCTCGTCGCCCGCGCGGACGGCCCCGGCGAGGACGCCGCCGTCCGCCCGGTGGCGAAGCGCTCCCCCGGCAAGCCGAGCCGCGGCGGCCGCAAGACGGCCGTCCGCCGCATCGACGGGCACGGCGTCGCCCACGCCGAGGCGGTCTTCCTGGGAGAGGCCGACCCTGGGCCGCGCGACCGGCTCCTGCACGTCCCGCTGGTGCGCGGCGGCGAGGTCGTCGGACGCGAGCCGCTCACCGCGAGCCGGGAGCGGCACGCCCGCGCCGTCGCGGAACTGCCGCCGTCGGCGGTGCGGCTGTCCCGCGGCGAGCCCGCCGTCCCGACCGAGTTCGCCGACGGCCCACGCCCCTGACCCCGC
>NZ_SMKM01000555.1 GCF_004348665.1 Actinomadura sp. GC306
TGGGGCAGGCTAATCCGCCCAGGGTAAGTCGGGACCTAAGGCGAGGCCGACAGGCGTAGTCGATGGACAACGGGTTGATATTCCCGTACCCGCTGGTATGCGCCAACGCTGAACCCTCTGATGCTAAGACTCCGAATCCCGGTCGGTGCCTTCGGGCGCTGGTCGGGCCTAGCGGTCGGCCCGAGGGGGTAGTAGGTGAGTGATGGGGTGACGCAGGAGGGTAGCTCAGCCCAGGCGATGGTTGTCCTGGGGTAAGCATGTAGCCCGCGCTGTAGGCAAATCCGCAGCGCATTCAAGGGTGAGATG
>NZ_SMKM01000064.1 GCF_004348665.1 Actinomadura sp. GC306
GTGCGGGCGGCATGCCCGGGGCGTAGGGGTGGCCCGCGGGCGGCGCCGGGGTGCCGCCGCCGGCCATCCGGCCGCCCGGCGGGACGGTGGACGACAGCGTGCTGTGCGTGAACTGGTCGATCTGCCGGCGGGCGCGGTCGGCCTCGGCGCGGGCGGCGTCGCGCTCCTCGGCGAGGGCGGTGAGCGCGGCCTGCTGCTCGGCCACCGACTGGGCGAGCTGCCGCAGCTGGACGGCCTGGTCGTTGACCTTGGCGGTGAGCTCGTCCCGCTCCGCCGTCGCGGCCCTGGCGAGCGCCTGGGCGGCGTCGCGCTCCTTGGCGGCCTCCTCGGCGCGCGCGTTGGCGCGGACGAGCTCGGCCTCGGCCTCGGACTGGGCGCGCTGCGCGGCGGTGCGTTCGGCCTCGGCCTTGCTCGTGGCCTGCATGGCGCGCTGCCGCTGCGCCTCGGTGTCGCGCATGGCGTTGCGGAGGTCCTCGGCGCCCTGCTTGGCGACGGCGGCCTCGACGCGCTGGGCCTCGGCGGCGCCCTCGGCCTCGGAGAGCTTGGCGTGCAGGGCGACCAGCTCGGCGCGGGCGTTCTCCAGCGCGGCGAGCAGTTCGGTCTCGCGGGCCGCGACGCGGTCGCGCTCGCTCTCGGCGGCGAGCTTCGCGGTCATCGACTGCTGCGCGATCTGGTGCGCCTCCTCCCACGCCTGCTGCGCGGCGTCGCGCTTGGCGGTGGCGACCTTGGCCTCCTCGCGCAGCCGCGCGGCCTGCTCCTCGGCCGCGCCGGCGCGCTGCCGCGCGGTCGCCGCCTCCTGCCACGCCTCCTCGGCGCGGCGCTGCGAGGCGTCGCGCTCGCTCTGCGCGACAGCGAGCTCGCGGGCGGCCTCGGCGCGCACCTCGGCGACGCGCCGCTCGACGCCCGCGACGCTCAGCTCGGAGGTCAGCGAGTCGGCGAGCAGATCGGCGGCCTTCTCCAGCCGCTCGACCATCTCCCAGGCGGAGGCGACCTGCCCGGTGAGGCCCGGCGCGTCCCGGCCGCGCTCGCGGCGGTCGCGTGCCTCGCTGGCGCAGGCGCCGTCGTTGTCCTGGCAGTAGCGGACGGCGCGGACGGCGCCCCTCGGCTGCGGGACCGGCCGGCCGCAGTTGGCGCACGGCCACATCGTCACCGGGTCGCCCACCCGGGCGACCGCCGTCTCGGCGGGCCCCCCGTCCCCCGCACCGCCGGCGACAGCGCCCACCCGGGGAGCCGCGGCCAGCCCCTCGCGGCCGCTATTGTCGCGCTCTTCGCTGTTAGGCATGGAATGAACCTTACGACCTGTACCGGGTTGCTGCAGTGACTTGGGTGGCAGATGTGGGGATGCCGCCCGTCCAGGCCGGGTGCCTCAGAGTTGGGCCATCGCCTTGCGGATGCGCTTGTCGGACACCGGGAAGCGCGTGCCGAGCTGCTGGGCGAACAGGCTGACCCGCAGCTCCTCCAGCATCCAGCGGATCTGCCGGGCGGGCTCCTCCTCCCGGCGGGTCGGCGGCAAACGGCGGAGGGCGTGCTCGTACTCCTGCGCCAGGACGCCGGCCTGCTGCGCGAGCAGCCGGTCGCGTCCGGGGTTCTCGGGGAGCTTGTCGAGCCTGATCTGCAGGGCGCGCAGGTAGCGGGGCAGATCGGGCAGCCGCCCCCACCCGGTCGCCGTGACGAACCCCGGGTGGATGAGGGCGGCGAGGTTCCCGCGGATGTCGGTCAGCGCCGGGACGAGGGTCAGGCTCGCCGTGCCGCGCAGCCGCCGGTCGACCTCGTGCGCCTCGGCCAGGATGCGCTCGACCAGGCCGGTGATCTGCGCGGTCGCGTCGTGCAGGTCGGCGCGGACCCGGTCGTACAGGGCGCGGTAGCCGTCCTCGTCCCACGCGGGCCCGCCGGCCTCGGCGATGAGCCGGTCCGCGGCGGCGGTGACGCAGTCCTCGAAGAGGGCCGCGACGGAGCCGTGGGGGTTGTGGCTGAGAGCGAGCTTGCCCTTGTTGGTCAAGCGGCTCTGGATGAGCTTCACCGGTGACGGCGCGTTCAGCAGGATCAGCCTGCGCGTGCCGAGCCACATGGCGCGGCGCTGCTCCGCCTCGGTCTCGTACATCCGGACGGCGACGCCGTCCCCTTCGTCGGTCAGCGCGGGGTACGCCTTGACCGCGTAGCCGGCCTGGCTGCGCTCGTAGGTGCGGGGCAGCTCGCCGATCGTCCAGTCGGTGAGGCCGGAGCGCTCGATGGTGGACGCGGCCTTCGACAGCGTTCCGCGCACCTTGCCCGCGAGGCGGCGTTTCAGCTCGTCCAGGCCCGTGCCCTCGCCGAGGGTGCGGCCGGTGGCGTCGTCCACGACGCGGAAGGTGATGCGCAGGTGGGCGGGGAGCCGGGACGGGTCCCACGCCTCGCGCGCGACGGGCACGCTGGTCATCGCGGTCAGCTCGCGTTCCAGGGCGTCCAGGAGCGGCTCGGTGCGCGGGGCGACCCGGTCGAGGATCTTGCGGGCGTAGTCGGGCGCCGGGACGAAGTTGACGCGCAGCTGCTTGGGCAGCGACCGGATCAGCTCGGTGACCAGCTCGGCGCGCAGCCCCGGCACCTGCCAGTCGAAGCCGTCCGGGCGGACCTGGTTGAGCACCTGGACGGGGATGTGCACCGTCACGCCGTCGGCGTCGGCGCCCGGCTCGAACTGGTAGGTCAGCCGCAGGCGCAGCGGCCCCTGCTTCCACACGCCGGGATAGTCGGCCTCGCTGACGTCGCCCGCGGCCTCGTTCATGAGCATCGACTTCTCGAACCCGAGCAGGTCGGGGTCGGCGTGCCGGGCCTTCTTCCACCAGGCGTCGAAGTGCCGCCCGGACACGACGTCCTCGGGTACGCGCTCGTCGTAGAAGTCGAAGAGGGTCTCGTCGTCGACGAGGATGTCGCGGCGCCGGGCGCGGTGCTCCAGCTCCTCCACCTCGTCCAGCAGCGCGCGGTTGTCGTGGAAGAACCGGTGGTGGGTCTCCCAGTCGCCTTCGACGAGGGCGTGCCGGATGAACAGCTCGCGGGACAGCGCGGGGTCGATGGAGCCGTAATTGACGCGGCGGTCGGCGACGATCGGCACCCCGTAGAGGGTGACCTTCTCGCGCGCCATGACCGCCGCCTGCTTCTTCGACCAGTGCGGCTCGCTGTAGTTGCGCTTCACGAGGTGCTGCGCGAGCGGCTCGATCCAGTCCGGCTCGATCTTCGCGTTCACGCGGCCCCACAGGCGGGACGTCTCCACGAGCTCCGCCGACATCACCCACCGCGGCGGCTTCTTGAACAGCGACGACCCGGGGAACACGGCGAACTTCGCGCCGCGGGCGCCGAGGTACTCCTGGGTGCGGCGCCGCCCGTCCTTGCGGCCGTCCTTCCCGGCGTCCTTCTTGTCGGTGTCGGCGAGCCCGATGTGCGACAGGAGGCCGGCGAGCAGCGAGATGTGGATGCGGTCGGGCGGGGCGTCGGCGGTGTTGAGCGTGACGCCGAGGGACTTGGCGACCTGTTTGAGCTGGCCGTGCAGGTCCTGCCATTCGCGGATGCGCAGGAAGTGCAGGAACTCGTTCTTGCACATGCGGCGGAACGCGCTGCCCGACAGCTCCCGCTGCCGCTCGCGCAGGTGGTTCCACAGGTTCAGGTAGGCGAGGAAGTCCGAGGTGGGGTCGGCGAAGCGGCGGTGGTGCTCGTCGGCGGCCTGCTGGTGCTCGGCGGGCCGCTCCCGCGGGTCCTGGATCGACAGCGCCGCCGCGATGATCAGCACCTCGCGGACGCAGCCGTTGCGGTCGGCTTCCAGGACCATGCGGCCCAGCCGCGGGTCGATGGGCAGCTGGGCGAGCCGGCGTCCGAGCGGGGTGAGCCGCTTGCGGGGGTCCTTCTCGGCCGGGTCGATCGCGCCGAGCTCGTGGAGCAGGTCGACGCCCGCCTTGACGTTGCGGCGGTCCGGCGGCTCCACGAACGGGAACGCGGCGATGTCGCCGAGGCCGAGCGCGGTCATCTGCAGGATGACCGACGCGAGGTTCGTGCGCAGGATCTCCGGGTCGGTGAACTCCGGGCGGGACTCGAAGTCCTCCTCGGAGTAGAGCCGGATGCAGATGCCCTCGGCGACGCGTCCGCAGCGCCCCTTGCGCTGGTTCGCCGACGCCTGCGAGACCGGCTCGATCGGGAGCCGCTGCACCTTCAGGCGGTGGCTGTAGCGGGAGATGCGGGCGGTGCCCGGGTCGACGACGTACCTGATGCCCGGGACGGTCAGCGACGTCTCGGCGACGTTGGTGGCGAGGACGACCCGCCGCCCGCCGTGCGGCCGGAACACGCGGTGCTGCTCGGCCGCCGACAGCCGCGCGTAGAGGGGCAGGACCTCGGTGGCGGTCCTGCGCCGGGTGAAGTGCTTGGTCAGCGCGTCGGCGGTGTCGCGGATCTCCCGTTCGCCGGAGAGGAACACCAGCACGTCGCCGGGGTCCTCGCGGCCGAGCTCGTCGACGGCGTCGACGATCGCCTGGATCTGGTCGCGGTCGGGGTCGGCGGACGGGTCGTCCGGGTCGGTGACCGGGCGGTACCGGACCTCGACCGGATACGTGCGCCCGGACACCTCCACGATCGGCGCTCCGCCGAAGTGCTCGGAGAAGCGCTCCGGGTCGATCGTCGCCGAGGTGATGATCACCTTGAGGTCGGGGCGCTGCGGCAGGATCTCCTTGAGGTAGCCGAGCAGGAAGTCGATGTTCAGGCTGCGCTCATGCGCCTCGTCGATGATGAGGGTGTCGTACTGCCGCAGCAACCGGTCGTTCTGGATCTCGGCGAGGAGGATGCCGTCCGTCATCAGCTTGACGAGCGTGTCGTCGCTGGACCGGTCGGTGAAGCGCACCTTGTAGCCGACGGTGTCGCCGAGTTCGGTGCCGAGCTCCTCGGCGATGCGGTCGGCGACGGTGCGGGCGGCCAGCCGGCGCGGCTGGGTGTGCCCGATCGAGCCGAGCACGCCCCGGCCGAGCTCCAGGCAGATCTTGGGGATCTGGGTGGTCTTGCCGGAGCCGGTCTCCCCCGCGACGATCACGACCTGGTGGTCGCGGACCGCGGCGAGGATGTCGTCCTTCTTCCGCGAGACCGGAAGCTGCTCGGGGTAGGTGATCGCGGGCACGGCGAGCCGCCGCCGCTCGACCCGCCGCTCGGCGGCCTCGACGTCGGCGGTGATCTCCGCCGCGACCCGGGCGCGCCGCCCCGCGTCGCGCATCTTCCGCACGCCCTCGACACGGCGGCGCAGCCGGTGCTGGTCGCGCAGCATCAGCTCCGGGAGGCGCGCGCGCAGATCGGCGAGCGGCGGTGTCACAGGCGTCCTCATGGTGATCGGCACGGGGCATCGACTCGGGGATCGACAAGGGCTTCGACAAGGATAAGGTTCGGGGCCCTCGGCTCCCGCTCACCCTGCGAACCCTCGCACCGTAGCCGGAACGCCCCGCGGGGGCGATCCGTTTTTCCGGCGGCACCCTTCTGGAACGCCGCTCCGGCGGGCGGCATTCCGCCGCCCGCCCCGCCGCCGTTCGCCCCCGCCGTCGGCCTGCCTCGCCGTCAGCCGGCCCGCCGTCAGCCGGCTCCGCGTCAGCCCGCGCCGTAGACGGGTTCGGGGGCGGGCGCCTTGGCCAGCAGGTCCGTGACCACGTCGCCGACCTCGGCGGGATCCCACCTCGCGCCCTTGTCGGCCGCGGGGCCGTGCCGGAAGGCGTCCATCACGCAGATCTTGCCGCCCTCGGCCTCGAAGACGCGCCCGGTCACGTCCCGCGACCCGGCGGAGCCGAGCCACACCACGAGCGGGGAGACGTTCTCCGGCGCCATGGCGTCGAACTCGCCCTCGGCCGGGGCCGCCATCGTCTGCGCGAAGACCTCCTCGGTCATCCGGGTGCGGGCGGCGGGCGCGATCGCGTTCACCGTGACCCCGTAGCGGCCGAGTTCGGCGGACGCGACGAGCGTGAGCCCGACGATGCCGGCCTTGGCGGCGGAGTAGTTGCCCTGCCCGACGCTGCCGAGCAGCCCCGCGCCGGAGGACGTGTTGATCACGCGTCCGTCCACCGGGCGGCCCGCCTTGCTCTCGGCGCGCCAGTACCGGCCGGCGTGCTTGAGCGGCAGGAAGTGGCCCTTGAGGTGGACGCGCATTACGGCGTCCCACTCGTCCTCGTCCAGGTTGATCAGCATGCGGTCGCGCAGGAACCCGGCGTTGTTGACGAGCGTGTCGAGCCGCCCGAACGCGCCGGTCGCCGTCTCGACGAGCGCGGCGGCGCCGGCGTCGGTGGCGATGTCGTCGGTGCTGGCCACGGCCCGGCCGCCAAGGGCCTCGATCTCCCGGACGACGTCCTGCGCGGGCCCCTCCGACGCGTCGCCGGTCCCGTCCCGAGCCACGCCGAGGTCGTTGACGACGACGAGGGCGCCTTGGCGGGCGAATTCCAGGGCGTGCGCGCGGCCGAGGCCGCGGCCGGCTCCGGTGACGGCGACCACCCGGTCCTTGCAGATCATCGCGGCTCCTTCTCGTTCGGGTCCTTGTTCACGGTGGCGGCGTCCAGGAAGGCGGGCCGCTCTCCCCCGCCGTGCATCAGCATCTCCGTGCCGGTGATGTAGGCGGCCAGGTCCGAGGCGAGGTACGCGCAGGCGGCGCCGACCTCGTCGGGGGTGCCGAGGCGGCCCATCGGGACGGTGCGTCCGATCGCCGCGATCCCCTCCTCGTCGCCGTAGTGCAGGTGCGCGGACTCGGTCCGGATCATGCCGAGGACGAGCGTGTTGACCCGGACGTGCGGCGCCCACTCGACGGCCAGGGACCGGGTCAGGCTGTGCAGGCCGGCCTTGGCGGCGCCGTAGGCGGAGGTGCCGGGCGAGGGACGCACGCCGCTCACGCTGCCGATGTTGACGATCGAGCCGCCGCCCGTCTCCAGCATCCGGGGCTGGAGCACTCTCGACATGATCAGCGCGGAGGTCAGATTGAGTTCGATGATCTTGAGGTGGGTGCGCAGCGGCCCCTCGGCGAGGGGCAGGAACGGCCCGCCGCCCGCGTTGTTGACCAGGATGTCCACGCGGTCGAGGCCGTCGGCGAACTCCTGGGCGGCGTCCGGGTCGCGGGCGTCGAGCGCCGCGAACCGCGCCGGCCGGCCGCCCGCCTCGGGCAGCGACTCCGGTTCGCGCCGGGCGACGGCGACGACGTCGGCGCCCGCCTCCAGGAGGGCCCGGGAGATACCGGCACCGACCCCGCGGACGCCACCGGTCACCACGGCGGTCCGGCCGGCCAGATCGAGCGTCAGGGACATCCCCCGCCTCCTCCGTGCGCCTCTGCTACCTTCTGTTCTAACAAATGTTTGGTGGAAAGGTAGCGCATGGGAGTCTCCACCACGACCCTGGACGGGGTCGCCGAGATCGTCGTGGACGCGCCGCCGGTCAACGCGCTGACCGTCGCCGGGTGGTACGAGCTGGCCGACGCGCTGCTCGCGGCGGGCCGCGACCCGCAGGTCGGCGCGGTCGTGCTCCGCGCCGAGGGGCGGGGCTTCAACGCGGGCGTCGACATCAAGGAGATGCAGAGCACCGAGGGCCACGGCGCCCTGGTGGGGGCCAACCGCGGCTGCTACGCGGCGTTCGCGGCCGTCTACGACTGCGAGGTCCCGGTGGTGGCCGCCGTGCACGGGTTCTGCCTCGGCGGCGGCGTCGGCCTCGCGGGCAACGCCGACATCGTGATCGCGTCCGAGGACGCCTACTTCGGCCTCCCGGAGGTGGACCGGGGCGCGCTCGGCGCCGCCACCCACCTGGCGCGGCTCGTCCCGCAGCACCTGATGCGCGCGATGGTCTACACGTGCCGCAACGTCACGGCCGGTGAACTGCACCACCACGGCTCGGTCCTGGAGGTCGTGCCGCCGGCGGAACTGCGCGCGAAGGCCATGGAGGTCGCCGGGGACATCGCCGCCAAGGACCGGTACGTCATCCGGCGCGCCAAGGAGTCGCTGAACGGCATCGACCCGGTCGACGTCAAGCGCAGCTACCGCTACGAGCAGGGCTTCACGTTCGAGCTGAACCTCACCGGCGCCGGGGACGAGCACCGCGACGCCTTCGTCGCCAAGGGGGCGCAATGAGTTCCAAGGTGCTCTCCGCCGAGGAGGTCGCCGGGTCGCTGGAGAGCGGCATGACCCTCGGCATCGGCGGCTGGGGGTCGCGGCGCAAGCCGATGGCGCTCGTCCGGGCGATCCTCCGCACCCCCGTCACCGACCTCACCGTGGTCTCCTACGGGGGCCCGGACGTGGGGCTGCTGTGCGCGGCGGGCAAGGTCCGCCGGCTGGTCACCGCCTTCGTGACCATGGACTCGGTCCCCCTCGAACCGCACTTCCGCACCGCGCGGCAGACCGGTTCGGTCGAGCTGACCGAGTACGACGAGGGCATGTTCATGTTCGGGCTGTACGCGGCGGCGCACCGGCTCCCGTTCCTGCCGACCCCCGCCGGGCTCGGCTCGGACGTCCTGAGGGTCAACCCGGAGCTGAAGACGGTCCGGTCGCCGTACGAGGACGGCACGGAGCTGGTCGCCGTTCCGGCCCTGACGATGGACGTGGCGCTCGTCCACATGAACCGCGCCGACGCCCGCGGCAACGCCCAGTACCTCGGCCCCGACCCCTACATGGACGACCTGTTCGCCAAGGCGGCCGGCCGGACGTACGTGTCGTGCGAGCGCCTGGTCGATACCGCCGACTTCGCCAAGGAGGGGCCGCTGCAGTCCCTCCTGATCAGCCGGGCGCACGTGGCAGGCGTGGTGGAGACGCCGAACGGGGCGCACTTCACCGACTGCACGCCCGACTACGGGCGCGACGAGGCGTTCCAGAAGTTCTACGCCCAGTCCGCGGCGGACCCGGACAAGTGGGCCGCGTTCCGGGACCGCTTCCTGTCCGGCGACGAGGCCGCCTACCAGGACGCCGTCCGGGCCTGGCAGGAGGAGTCCCGATGAGCACCATGACCTCGATCACGCGCGCCGAGGTGTGCGCGGCCGCCTGCGCCGACCTCTTCCGCGGCGACGGCGAGATCGTCGCGGCGGCGGTCGCGGGGTTCGTGCCGATGCTGGGGTCGCGGCTGGCGCGGGCGACGTTCGAGCCGGACCTGCTGACCACGGACGGCGGCCCCGCGCTGAGCGCCGAGCCGGTCCCGCTCGGCAGGCCGGCGGCGACGGTGGAGGGCTGGCTGCCGTTCCGCGACCACCTGTGGCTCGTCCTGAACGGGCGGCGCCACGTGGTGATGGGCCCGAGCCAGATCGACGCGCACGGCAACACGAACATCTCGTGCATCGGCGACTGGGAGCGTCCGACGCGGCAGCTCCTCGGCGTGCGCGGCGGACCCGGGAACACCCTGCTGAACACGACGAGCTACTGGGTTCCGAAGCATTCCACCCGGGTGTTCACCGAGAAGGTCGACATGGTGAGCGGGATCGGCTGGGACCGGGGCGCCCACGAGATCCGCGCCGTGGTCAGCAACCTCGCGGTGCTCGACTTCGAGACGCCGGACCGGCGGATGCGGCTCCGCTCGGTGCATCCGGACGTGCGCGTCGAGGACGTGGTGGCCGCCACGGGCTTCGAGCTGGCCGTCCCGGACGACGTGCCCGAGACGCGGCTCCCGAACGACGAGGAGTTGCGGGTCATGCGCGAGGTGCTCGATCCGAAGGGCCTGCGGGAGAGGGAAGTCTCATCATGAGCGAAGCGAACCGGGAGGTGTGGGGGGTCGCCCCCCACAGGAGGCACGCATGAGCGAGCAGGTGCTCGACACGGCGCTGACGCGGCTGACCGGCGTCCGGCATCCCGTCGTCCAGACGGGGATGGGCTGGGTCGCCGGGCCGCGGCTGGTCACCGCGGTCGCGAACGCGGGCGGTCTCGGGATCCTGGCGTCGGCGACGATGACGCTCGACGAGCTCGCCGGGGCGATCCGCGAGGTCAAGGAGCGCACCGGCGCGCCGTTCGGGGTGAACCTGCGCGCCGACGCCGGCGACGCGGGCGACCGCATCGACCTCATGATCAAGGAGGGTGTCAAGGTCGCCTCGTTCGCGCTCGCGCCGAAGCGGGAGCTGATCGCGAAGCTGAAGGACGCCGGCCTGGTGGTCATCCCGTCGGTCGGCGCGCGGCGGCACGCGGAGAAGGTCGCGGGCTGGGGCGCCGACGCCGTCCTCGTGCAGGGCGGCGAGGGCGGCGGGCACACCGGTCCCGTCGCGACGACGCTGCTGCTGCCGCAGGTCGTGGACGCGGTGGACATCCCGGTGATCGCCGCCGGCGGATTCTTCGACGGGCGCGGCCTCGCCGCCGCCCTGGCGTACGGCGCGGCGGGCGTCGCGATGGGCACCCGGTTCCTGCTGACGTCCGACAGCTCCGTCCCGGACGCGGTCAAGCAGGTCTACCTCGACACCGGCGAGACCGTGGTGACCCGCCAGGTGGACGGCATGCCGCACCGGGTGCTGCGCAGCGAGCTGGTCGACTCCCTGGAGGGCTCCGGCCGGATCGGCGGGCTCGTCCGGGCGCTGCGCAACGGCGCCCGGTTCAAGCGGCTGTCGGGCATGTCGTGGCGCGAGATGATCGCCGACGGGAAGGCCATGAAGCACGGCAAGGACCTGTCCTGGTCGCAGGTGCTCATGGCCGCCAACACGCCGATGCTGCTGAAGGCGGCCATGGTGGACGGCCGCCCCGACCTCGGCGTGATGGCGTCCGGCCAGGTCGTCGGCGTCATCGACGACCTACCGACCTGCGAGGAGCTGATCGGCTCCATCGTGGCGCAGGCCGCGGCGGCGATCGCCGCCCAGCAGGCCGCGCTGGTCAGCCCGCCGACTCCAGCAGCCGGCGGCCGATGATCATCTTCTGGATGTCGGCGGTGCCCTCGCCGATCAGCAGCATCGGCGCCTCGCGGTAGAGGCGCTCGATCTCGTACTCGGTGGAGTAGGCGTAGCCGCCGTGGATGCGGAACGCGTCCTCCACGACCTCCTTGCAGTACTCGCCGGCGAGGTACTTGGCCATGCCCGCCTCCAGGTCGTTGCGCTCGCCGGAGTCCTTGCGCCGCGCCGCCATCACCGTCATCTGGTGCGCCGCCTCGACCTTCGTGGCCATCTCCGCGATGCGGAACAGCACCGCCTGGTGCTCGGCGATCGGCCGGCCGAACGCCTCGCGCTGCCGCGCGTACCGGACGGCCAGCTCGTAGGCGCGCCGCGCGACGCCGCAGGCCCGCGCGGCGACGTTGACGCGGCCGACCTCGACGCCGTCCATCATCTGGTAGAAGCCGCGGCCGGGCGTCCCGCCGAGGATCTGCGCGGACGGGATCCGGAACCCGTCGAAGAGCAGCTCGGTCGTGTCGATGCCCTTGTACCCCAGCTTCCCGATCTTGCCGGGGACGGTCAGGCCGGGCGCGACCTCGCCGAAGCCGGGGGTCTTGTCGACCAGGAACGTCGTCATGCCGCGGTGGCCGGCGTCCGGGTCGGTCTTGACGAGGGTGGCGACGAGGTTGGCGGAGGCGCCGTTGGTCAGCCACATCTTCTGGCCGTCGATGACGTGGTGGTCGCCGTCCGGGACGGCGCGGGTGGTGATCGCCGAGACGTCCGAGCCGCAGCCGGGCTCCGACATCGAGAACGCGCCGCGGATCTCCCCGGTCGCCATCTTCGGCAGGTAGTGCGCCCGCTGCTCCGGGGTCCCGTGCTGGGTGATCATCCAGGCGACGATGAAGTGGGTGTTGACGATGCCCGACACGCTCATCCAGCCCCGGGCCAGCTCCTCGACCACCAGCGCGTAGGTGAGCAGCGACTCGCCGAGGCCGCCGTGCTCCTCGTCGATCATGAGCCCGAACAGGCCGAGCTCCTTCATCGCGTCCACGATCGCCTGCGGGTACTCGTCGGCGCGCTCCAGCTCGGCGGCGACCGGGATGATCTCCTTCTCGACGAACGCGCGCACGGTCGCGATGATCTCCCGTTGCTCGTCCGACAGCCCGTGCGTCTGCTGCAGCCTGCTCACGTGCGCGTTCCTCCCGGGGAGAAATTCAATTTTTTATACGATATTGCGCGTTACCCGACCGCCGGAAGAGGGGCCTGCCCCTATCCGCGTCCACCGTCGTCCCAGAAGCCCTGCCCTTCCAGGTGGACGACCAGCAGCGTGCCCGCGTGCCGGATGTGGGCGCGCATCGCCTGCCGTGCGGCGCCCGCGTCCGCGGCCCGCAGGGCGGCCAGGACGAGGTGGTGGTCGTCCACCGACGCCTGGGTCCAGCCCTGGATGCTGGAGTAGAAGCGGCGCGGCGCGTACCGCACGACGAGCCGCAGCAGCCACGCCGTCTTGGGCGAGTCGGCGCACAGGTTGATGCCCCGGTGGAACCGGTGGTTGGCCGCCTCGATGGCGTCGGCGTCCCCGCTCGCGGACGCCCGCTCCAGCAGCTCCTGCGTGCGGGCGAGCGACTCCAGCTCCGCCTCGGTGATCTTCTCGGCGGCGCGGGCGGCGAGCTCGCCGGCGAAGTACGCCTGCGCCTCGAACAGGTCCTGGACGTCCTGCCTGGTCAGCGGGGCGGGCATGAATCCCCGCCGCGGCTCCAGCGTGACGAACCCCTCGCCGCGCAGCGACAGCAGGGCCTCCCGGACGGGGGTGACGCTGATCCCGAGGTCGTCGGCGATCCGCTCCAGGCGCAGGAACTCCCCGTGCCCGACCTGGCCCGACATGATGAGCTCGCGCACGTAGGCGGCCACCTCGTCGCTAAGCTGGCGGCGCCTGCCGAGGGCCTGCCCGCCGCCGGATGCCACTGCCATCGTCCCCCCGCGCCTGTGCCGTCCCCACATGTTGACATCCCGGACCGGCAAATCAAATATATGAAATGCCCGGGATGCGCCCGTGCGGGAGGAGACCTGCGGCAGTGTTCATGCTCAGCGGCGAGGAGCGCGCCATCGTCGAGGTGGTCGCGGACTTCGTCGACAAGGAGGTCCGCCCGGTCGCCCGGGAACTGGAGCACGCGGGGACCTATCCCGCCAACCTCATCGACCGGATGAAGGAGCTCGGCGTGTACGGGCTCGCCGTGCCCGAGCCGTACGGCGAGGCCGGCGTGTCCAAGGCGTGCTACGCGCTGGTCACCGAGGAGCTGGCGCGCGGCTGGATGACCCTGGCGGGGGCGTTCGGCGGGCACACGGTCGTCTCGCACCTGCTCGCGGTGTTCGGGACGGAGGAGCAGAAGGCCCGCTACCTGCCGCGGATGGCCACCGGCGAGCTGCGCGCCACGATGGCGCTGACCGAGCCGTCCGGCGGCTCGGACCTGCAGGCGATGACCACGACCGCGCGGCGCAGCGGCGACCGGTACGTCGTTGACGGCGCCAAGATGTGGATCACCAACGCGCGCATGTCGGGCCTGATCGCGCTGATGTGCAAGACCGACCCGGACGCGTCGCCGCGGCACCGGGGCATCAGCATCCTGCTGGCGGAGAAGGGCCCCGGGCTGACCGTCTCGCGCGACCTGCCCAAGCTCGGCTACAAGGGCGTGGAGAGCTGCGAGCTGTCGTTCGACGGCTACGAGGCGCCGCTCGACGCGGTGCTCGGCGGCGAGGAGGGGCACGGGTTCGCCCAGATGATGCGGGGCCTGGAGGTGGGCCGGATCCAGGTGGCCGCACGCGCGCTGGGCGTGGGGCGCGCCGCCCTGGAGGACTCGCTCCGCTACGCCCAGGAGCGCGAGGCGTTCGGCAAGCCGATCTGGCAGCACCAGTCCATCGGCAACTACCTCGCCGACATGGCCGTGCAGCTGCGCGCCGCGCGGCTGCTCACCCTCGACGCCGCCGTGCGCCTCGACACGGGCGGGCGCTGCGACATGGAGGCGGGCATGGCCAAGCTGTACGCGTCCGAGGCGGCCATGCAGATCGCGCTGAACGCGGTCCGCATCCACGGCGCGGCCGGCTACTCCACGGAGTTCGACATCGAGCGCTACTTCCGCGACGCCCCGCTCATGATCGTCGGCGAGGGGACCAACGAGATCCAGCGCAACGTGATCGTCAAGCAGCTCATCGACCGGAACCGGATCTAGCGGCCCGCGGTCAGGCCGGGATGACGGGGCAGTGCGTCCCCTTGTAGATCGTGGGGACGCAGCGGTTGCAGTGGATGCACAGCGAGGGCGTGGACGAATCGGCGGCGATGCGGTTCACCAGGTCGGGTTCCCGCAGGAGCGCGCGGGCCATCGCGACGAACTGGAACCCCTCCCCCATGGCCTTGTCCATGGTCGCGCGGTCGGTGATGCCGCCGAGCAGGATCAGCGGCAGATCCAGTTCGGCGCGGAACCTCCGCGCGTGTTCGAGCAGGTAGGCGTCCTGGTAGGGGTAGGTGCGCAGGAACTTCTTGCCGAACATCCGCATGCCGATGCGCAGCGGCAGCTTGTAGCTGGCGGCGAACTCGGCGACGGGCATCTCGCCGCGGAACAGGTACATCGGGTTGAGCAGCGAGCTGCCGGCGGTCAGCTCCAGCGCGTCGACGGTGCCCTCCTCCTGGAGGCGGCGCGCCACGTAGAGGCTGTCGTCGATCTCCAGGCCGCCGCGGACGCCGTCGCGCATGTTGAGCTTGGCGGTGACCGCGATGCGGTCGCCGACCTCGTCGCGGACGGCGCGGGCAATGCCGAGCGCGACCTTCGCGCGGTTCTCGATCGGGCCGCCGTAGGCGTCCTTGCGCCGGTTGAGCCGGGGGCTGAGGAACGAGCTGGCGAGGTAGTTGTGCCCGAAGTGGATCTCGACCGCGTCGAAGCCCGACTCGATCGCCAGCCGCGCCGCCTCGGCGTGCGCCCGGGTGATGCGGTCGATGTCCTCGGCCGTGGCCACCTTGGTGAACCGCATGCCGAGCGGGTTGAAGAACCGCCCCGCCGAGACCGCGGGCAGCCTGGTCGAGCTGGCGTCCGCGACGGGCCCGGCGTGCCCGATCTGCGCGGACGCGGCGGCGCCCTCGGCGTGGACGGCGTCGGTGAGGCGCCGCAGGCCGGGCACGGCCTCGGGCCGCATCCAGATCTGCCCGCCCTCCGTCCGCCCCTCCGGGGCGACCGCGCAGTACGCGACGGTCGTCATGGCCACTCCCCCGGCCGCGGGACGCCGGTGGTACTCGATCAGGTCATCGGACACCACCGCGTCCGGCGTCATCCCCTCGAAGGTCGCCGCCTTGATCACACGGTTGCGCAGGGTGAGCGGCCCCAGCCGGGCCGGTTCGAACACGTCCACGGGCGGACTCCGGATCTCGTCGGGGGTCAGAGGCGTTCGATGATCGTGACGTTCGCCTGGCCGCCGCCTTCGCACATGGTCTGGAGGCCGTAGCGGCCGCCGGTGCGCTCCAGTTCGTGGAGGAGGGTCGTCATGAGGCGGGCGCCGGTGGCGCCGAGGGGGTGGCCGAGGGCGATGGCGCCGCCGTTGGGGTTGGTGGTGGCGGGGTCGGCGCCGGTCTCCTTGAGCCAGGCGAGCACGACGGGCGCGAACGCCTCGTTGATCTCGACGGCGTCGATGTCGCCGATCGTCATGCCGGCCTTCTTCAACGCGTACGCGGTGGCGGGGATCGGCGCGGACAGCATCCTGATGGGGTCTTCGCCGCGGGCGGAGATGTGGTGGATGCGGGCGCGGGGGGTGAGCCCGTGGTCGCGGACGGCCTGCTCGGAGGCGATGAGCAGGGCGGCGGCGCCGTCGGAGATCTGGGAGGAGACGGCGGCGGTGAGCCGTCCGCCGTCGACGAGGGTCTTCAGGCCCGCCATCTTCTCCAGGGTGGTGTCGCGGCGCGGTCCCTCGTCGGAGGCGACGCCCTCGTAGGGGACGATCTCGCGCTCGAACCGTCCCTCGTCGATGGCGCGGATGGCGCGCTGGTGCGATTCGTAGGCGAACCGCTCCATCTCCTCGCGGGTGAGGTCCCAGTCGCGGGCGATCATCTCGGCGCCGTTGAACTGCGACACCTCGCCGTCGCCGTAGCGGCGGACCCAGCCCTTGGAGCCGGCGAAGGGCCCCTCGGTGAAGCCGAGCGGTTCGGCGGCGGTCATCGCGTACCCGATGGGGATCTGCGACATGCTCTGCACGCCGCCCGCCACGACCAGGTCGGACGTGCCGGACAGGACGGCCTGCGCGGCGAAGTGCACGGCCTGCTGCGAGGAGCCGCACTGGCGGTCGACGGTGACGCCGGGGACCTCTTCGGGCAGCCCGGCGGCGAGCCAGCAGGTGCGGGCGATGTCGCCGGCCTGCGGGCCGACGGTGTCGACGCAGCCGAACACGACGTCCTCGACCGCGGCGGGGTCGGCGGTCGTGCGGTCCATCAGCGCCGACAGCACGTGCGCGCCGAGGTCGGCGGGGTGGGCGCCGGACAGGCCGCCGCCGCGCCGCCCGACCGGAGCGCGGACCGCGTCGACGATGTATGCCTCGGCCATGGGGGTGTCTCCTTCGTGGGGGGCTAGCTCGTGCGTGGTTCCTGGCTCGTGCGTGGGAGGCGGCTCGCCTGGATGCCTTCGAGGAACATGGCGAGGTACTGCTTGGCGATGTCGTCGGCCGACAGCCGCCCGCCCGGCTGGTACCAGGTGGCGGCGACCCACACGGTGTCGCGGATGAAGCGGTAGACGAGGCCCGGGTCGAGGTCGGCGCGGAACACGCCTTCGCGCACGCCCCGCTCCAGCAGGGAGAGCCACATCTCCTCGAAGCGGCGCCGCGACTCCGTCAGGTAGCGGAACCGCTCGCTGGTCGCGAGGTGCTTGGACTCGTTCTGGTAGATGACGACGGCGGGCCGGTGCCGGTCGATCGAGCGGAACGACTCGACGACGAGGCCCTCCAGGGTGTCGCGTGCGCTGAGCTCCGCTTCCAGGACGCGCTCGTAGGCGGCCCACATCTCGTCCAGGAAGGTCGACAGAATCTCGTCGGCCATCGCCTCCTTGGAGTCGAAGTGGTAATAGAGGCTGCCGCCGAGGATGCCGGCGGCGTCGGCGACCTTCCGGACGGTGGTCGCGGAGTAGCCCTGGGAGGCGAACACTTCGGCGGCCGTGGCGAGCAGCTCGGCCCGCCGTTCCGCGCGGGCGGCGGCGGTGCCCTCGGCGTCGCGCCGTCGTGGACTCATGCGTGTCCCTAAGCGTGCTGTGAGGAGACGGAGACGGTCTCGCCCGTCATGTACGAGGAGTAGTCGCTGGCCAGGAAGACGATGACGTTGGCCACCTCCCATGGTTCCGCGTAGCGGCCGAACGCCTCGCGGCGGGTCAGCTCGTCCAGCAGCTCCTCCGAGGTCACCTTGACCAGGTGCGGGTGCATGGCGAGCGACGGCGAGACGGCGTTGACCCGGACGCCGAACTCGGCCGCCTCCAGCGCGGAGCAGCGGGTGAGGGCCATGACCCCGGCCTTGGCGGCGGCGTAGTGGGACTGCCCCTTCTGCGCCCGCCAGCCGATCACCGAGGCGTTGTTGACGACGACGCCGGAGCCCTGGCCCCGCATGATGCGCAGGGCCGCGCGGGTGCAGCGCATGGTGCCGGTGAGGGTGATGTCGAGGACGCGGCTCCACTGCTCGTCGGCCATGTCGACGAGTTCGGCGGTCCCGCCGAGGCCCGCGTTGTTGACCGCGACGTCGATGCGGCCGAAGCGTTCCACGGCCAGGTCGTAGAGGGCCTGGACCTGGTCCTCCGAGGTCACGTCGCAGGGCAGGGCGGCGACCCGCTCCGCGCCGAACTCCTTCTCCAGCTCCGCCGCGGACGCGGTGAGCCGCCGCTCGTGCGCGTCGGAGATCAGGACGCGGGCACCCTCCTCCAGGCAGCGGCGCGCGGTCGCGCCGCCGATCCCGGCGCCCGCCGCCGCGGTGATCACGACGGCGCGGCCGTCGAGCAGGCCGTGCCCGGGTACGTAGGGGGGCGTCATCGGCGTGCCTCTCTGCTCGGGGCGGGTTCGCGGGGCAGGCCGAGGACGCGCTCGGCGATGATGTTGCGCTGGATCTCGTTCGACCCGGCGTAGATCGTGTCGGAGCGGGAGAACAGGAACAGCCGCTGCCAGTCGTTCAGATCGTAGGGCGCGCCGTCGGCGACGAGGCCGGCGGCGCCGAGGACGTCCATCGCCAGTTCCCCGAGCTCCCGGTGCCAGGTGCTCCAGACGAGCTTGGAGATGGACGACTCGGGCCCGGGGGCCCCGGCGGCGATGCCCGCCATCGTCCGCACCGCGTTGAGGCGCATGATCTCCAGGCCCATGTACGAGCGCGTCAGCCGGTCGCGCAGCAGCGGGTCGTCGACGGCGCCGGTGCGGCGGGCCAGCTCGGCGACGCCTTCGAACTCGCGGCGGAACCCTACCTGCTGGCCGAGCGTCGCGACGCCCCGCTCGAACCCGAGCGTGGCCATGGCGATCTTCCAGCCGTCGCCGGGCGCCCCCACGATGTTGCCGGCGTCGGTGCGGGCGCCGTCGAAGAAGACCTCGTTGAACTCCGAGGTCCCGGTGAGCTGGACGATGGGCCGGATGTCGACGCCGTCCTGCTTCATCGGGACGAGCAGGTAGGACAGCCCGCCGTGCCGGGTGGACCCGGGCTCGGTGCGGCAGACGACGAAGCACCAGTCCGATTCGAGGGCCAGCGACGTCCAGACCTTCTGGCCGTTGACCAGCCAGTGGTCGCCGTGCAGTTCGGCGCGGGTCTGGACGTTGGCGAGGTCGGAGCCGGCGCCGGGCTCGGAGTACCCCTGGCACCACAGCTCCTCGACGGCGACGATCGGCGGGAGGAAGCGGGCGCGCTGCTCGTCGGTGCCGAACGCGATGATCGTGGGGCCGAGGAGGTTCTCGCCGATGTGGTTGACCCGGGCGGGGCCGTCCGCGAGCGCGTACTCCTCGTGGAAGATCACCTGCTGCTCGACGGTGGCGCCGCGCCCGCCGTACTCCTCGGGCCAGCCCACGCACGTCCAGCCGGCGGCGGCCATGTGCCGCTCCCAGGCGAGCCGCTCCTCGAACGCCTCGTGCTCGCGGCCGGGGCCGCCGAGGCCGCGGGCGTGCGCGAACTCTCCCGACAGGTTGGCCTCCAGCCAGTCGCGGACCTCGGCGCGGAACGCCCGGTCCGCCGGGGAGTCGTTCTGTGTCACGCCGCGCACTCTACCAAACAGTTGTTAGAAAGAATCGCCGCCCAGTGCCGGTTCCGTCTCCCGCTCCGCCGTCGGCCCGGAGACACGGGACGGTGCCCGCACGGGCCGCCGGCCGGCGGCCCCGGCCGCCGGAGCGGGCGGCGGTTCGCGGTGCAGGAGGTCGAAGAGGCGGTCCCAGCGGGCCAGGACCGCCTCGGGGCGGAAGCGCGTGACCGACTCGCGCGCTTCGGCGCCGAGGGTGCGGCGCAGTTCCGGGTCCTCGATCAGGCGCTCCAGCTCCCGCGCGAACGCGGCGGTGTCGCCCGCGCCCACGAGGACGCCGCCGCGCTCGTCCCCGAGCAGGGCCCGGACGCCCGGCGCGCAGTCGAAGGCGACCGTCGGCAGCCCGTACGCCATGGCCTCCAGCACCGACATCGGGAAGCCCTCGGCCCGCGACGGCAGCGCGAAGACCGACGCCTCCACCAGCGCCTCCTCCACGTCGTCGACCACGCCGCGGAACTCCACCGAGCCCGCCAGACCGGACGCCCGCACCCGCTCGCGCAGGTCCGCCTCGTCCGGCCCGCCGCCGTAGAGGTGCAGCCGCCAGCGGGGGTGGCGCGGCGCGAGCCGCTCCCACACCTCCAGCATGAGGTCCGCGCCCTTCTCGGCGGAGAGGCGGCCCACCCAGGCCACGACCGGGAGGTCGAGCGTCGGACGGACGGCCGGGGTGACGTGCAGTGCGTTGGGGATGTAGTCCGCGTTCGTCATCCCGTCCGTGGCCCAGGCGTCCGCGTCCTCCTCGGTGAGCACCAGGAAGCGGTCCACGCCGGCGTAGTTCTCCTTGACCCGCCGGTACCGGGACGACGCGCGGGTGGCCGCGAACGACTCGTGGCTCATGCCGATCACGCGCAGCCCCGCCGTGTCGGCCCGCCGCACCCACTCCATCGCCCACACCTGCGCCACGATGACGACCGACCCCGGACGCGCGGCGGCGAACAGTTCCGACAGCCGGGCGGCGCCGCGCCGCTGCGCCGCCGTCCGCCACAGGTCCCGGCCGCGCGCGGGCAGGTCGACGCGCTCGCGGAACCGCCGCGGGCGCCATGCCATCGCCGGCGCCCGCCACTCCCTGTGCAGCACCTCGACGGCGTAGGAGCCGTCCCTGCCGTGGTGGTGGCGCTCCGGCCCGCTCGTGACCGCGACGAGGGTGACGCGGTCACCGCGCCCGGCCAGCATCCGCGCCATGTGGTGCGCCCAGCGCTGCAGGCCGCCCATCTCGTCGGCGTTGTTGCACACGATGAAGACGTCACGCGGTGCGGGCATTCCTCTTCCCCCTGTGGCGTTGCGATTCGGCGGCCCGGAAGAAGCGGTCCACGACCGCCCGGGCGGCGGTGCCCCGGTCGTGCTCGCCGAAGCGCGCGGCGAAGGCGCGGCGGCGGGCGGCGAAGACGGCCTCCGCCGCGTCCAGCCCGGCGAGCGCCGCGACGAGTTCGTCCGGGGTGCGGGTGATCGGCCCCGGGGCGTGCCGTTCCAGGTCGAAGTAGCCGGTGACGCGGTCGCGGCCGTCCGGCAGGTGCAGGATGATCGGGCGGTCCTGGAGCGCGAAGTCGAACATGACCGAGGAGTGGTCGGTGATCAGCGCGTCCGCGAGGAGCAGCAGCGGGGTGACGTCCGGCACGGCGCCCACGTCCCGCATCACCGAGCGCGCGCCCGGCGGGAGGTTGGCCTGGCACAGGTAGTGCGGGCGGACGAGCAGGATGTAGTCGTCCCCCAGCTCCCGCGCGAACACCTCGGGATCGAGCGGCGGCTCCAGCAGCCGGACGGGGCGGCCTTTCGGCCCCGTCATGAACGTCGGCGCGTACAGGACGGCTCGGCGTCCGTCGCCCAGCCCCAGCGAGGCCCGCAGGCCGGCGACCTCGGCGGCCAGTTCCGGGTCCCCGTCCACCCCGTTGACCAGGGGGTCGTTGCGCGGGTAGCCGACCGGGAGCAGCTCCGAGCAGACGCCGAGGCCCGCGCACAGCGTCTCCGTGTCGTGCCCGGACCGGACGAGGAAGCAGTCGTAGCGGTCGACCATCCGCCGCAGCCGCGCCCGCTCCGCGGCCGCGCCGCCCTTGAGGCGCGGCTGGTCCAGGCCCATCAGCTTGAACGCGGACCCGTGCCAGGTCTGGATGTAGGTGGTCTCCGGCCGCTTGCGGAGACCGTCCGGGTAACCCTGGTCGTCGACCCAGAACTCGGCCCGCGCGAGGGCCAGGTAGTAGGACCAGGACCCTCGTCTGACGAGCTCGGCACCGCTCGGAAACCCCTGGGGGGACGACGCGTACGACCACACGGCCCTGACCGGGACGCCCGAGCGGCGCAGTTCCCGGTAGATGTACTTCGGGTTGCCCGAGTAGCCCTTGCCGAGCTGGCTCTCGAACACCGCCAGGCCCGTCCGGACCGGAAGCCGGCTCAGCACCCGGTTGAACACCGCGATCTTGGTCTTGCGCGAGGTGAGCCTCCGGCGGACGTTCTTGTCCGCCTGCCGCGCGCGCCGCACGGCCCTCGCCACGGGGAGGCGGCGCGCGGCCGCGGCGGCCTGCCGCGCCCACGGGTTCCCCGACTCCAGCGCGAAAGCCAGGTGCCCGCCCCCGGTGACGTACGAGCGGAGCCGGTCCGCGGCGAGCCGCGTCAGCCGGGGCCGGACGGGCAGCACGACACCGTTCAGCCGGGGCGATTCGCGGCCCTCGCCGAGCCGGGTGACCACGTCCTCGCCGTCCACCCGGATGCGGAGCCGCACGTCCCAGACCGGGTCGACCAGCCCGGCCGGGCGGATCGCCGCGGCGGGGTCGAACTCGGCCGCCCAGCCGAGCCGGTCGCCGTCGTGCCGCACCCTCGCCCGGATCCGCGCCCGCCGGGCCCGGCGGCGCCGGTCGCGGAACTCCAGCGTGCCGGACAGGTCGGCGTCCGGGCCGATCCGGCCCAGCGGGTTCAGCACGTGCCCGGCCATGCGGACCCGGCCTCCCCGCATCTCCAGCTCGGTCACCGTGTTGGCCGGGCGCAGATCCTTCAGGGGACGCAGGTGGAAGCCGAAGTCCGTGACGTCCAGGACACGGCGGCCGAGGGCGCCGCGCGGCCGGCCTTCGCCCCAGAACACGCGCCCGTCCCGCTCCACGAGCCGCGCCCGCAGCTCGGGCCGCTTGCCGGGGGCGTACTCCGCGGCCGCGAGCGCCCCCGCGTGGTCGCCCTCGCGCACCAGGTACGCGGCGATCGCGGGCAGCGTGTTGGCCTCCTCGAACACGCGGGGGTCCAGCTCCGCCAGGTAGGCGGCGGCGAGCCCGAGGAACCGCTCCTGGTAGGCGAGGTCGCGGCCGCGCATCTCCCGCATGTAGAGCACCAGGTCGTGGTTGATGAACTTGACGTCCTTGGCCCGTCCCAGATCGTGGGCGCCGCGCAGCGCGAACAGCATGTCGATGCGCCGGTGGATCTCCAGGCGGTCGGCGAAGTTCGCCAGGTCCGCGCGCCGGTTGGAGATGGACGGCGCGGGCGTGCGCTCCCTGACCAGCCAGTTGTAGACGCGGTGCGGGATCAGCGCCGTCCGGCGCGCCGCCAGGTACGCCTCGGCGGTGAACAGCAGGTCCTCGTAGTGCAGGTCCTCGACGAAACGGAGGCTGTGCTCCTCCAGGAAGGACCTGCGGTACGCCTTGTTCGTCGACAGGGTGTCGTAGAGGAGGCGGGGGTCCTCGTCCAGCGACCCGAACACGGCTCTGCGCCGGTAGAGCCACGGATACCAGGGGCGGACGCGGTCGCGCGCGCCCACCGGCAGGTCCAGGTAGATGCGGTCGCACCGCCCGGACACGAGGTCGGCGCCGGTCTCCTCCGCGGCGCCGAGCAGGTTCAGGCAGGCGTGCCGGTCCAGCAGGTCGTCGCTGTCGAGGAACACCACGTACCGGCCGGTGGACGCCTCGACACCCGCGTTGCGCGGCCGGCCGCAGCCGCCGGAGTTCGCCGGCAGGTGCACGGCCCGGACGCGGCCGGGGTGCGCGGCGGCGAGCCGGTCTGCGGCCTCGGCTGTGCCGTCAGTGCTCGCGTCGTCGACGATGACGGTCTCGACACCGCCCAGCGACTGCCCCAGCGCCGATGCGACCGCACGCGGCAGCCGCCGCACGTCGTTGTAGGCGATCACGACCACCGTCAGATCCGGGCGCACTGGCATCCCCCCGCGGCTCCGGCTCCGGGGACGCCCCTGAGCCTCCGGCGAAGGCGCCCGACCCCGGCCTTCCGCTCGTGAACGCTCCCTTCCAGGCGCCGGTCGGACGCGCGTGCACGGATTCCTTTCCAGGAACGCCGCGCTGAGGTCCAAGAGCGGCCAAAGGCTGTCAATGGTTGGCATTACCCGGCACCGGCGGAACCACTGGGTACCGCGCCCGGGAACGCCGGAAAGGCGCCCGGCGGGGTCGCCGGGCGCCTTTCCGGGCATCGCGGAATCACCTGGAGCACGGACGTGCCGTGCGGTGGGTCAGGCCTTGTAGTCGGGGTACCCGTAACCCACGATCAGGGACTTGCTGCGGTTCTTCTTCTCGACCTTGTTGTTGGTGTTGCCCTCGATGGTCTTGACGGTGCCGTCGCCGTTGTCCTTGACGACGATCCCGACGTGGTCGATGGCGCTGATGCTGCTGCCCCTGTCCCAGTCGAAGAACACGACCGAGCCGGGCTTGGCCTTCTGGCCCCAGCGGCCGCTGTCCTTGAACCAGGACGCGTGCTGGACGGTGTAGGCGTCCCAGCCCATGTTCTTCACGCCGGTCTGGGCGCCGAGCCAGGAGACGAACATGTTGCACCACTGGGCGCCGTTGTACGCCTTGACCGAGAACCCGCCGTCGCGCTTGGCGGTGGCCTTGGCGTGCGGGGTCGAGACGAACCAGTCGTGGTACTTGGTCTGGCCGCCCGGGCCCTCCGAGATGCCGACCTGCTTCTCGGCCAGCTTGATGACCTCGTCCGGGGCGACGTCGCGCGGCGGCACCTTGTAGCCGGCCGCGCGGGCCTCGGCGGCCGAGAGGGTCGCGGACCCGTTCGAGGCGCTCGCCGCGACCGAGCCGTTCTTGGCGGCCGCCTGGGCGGTGGTCTCCGCGACCGCGTCCCCGGCGAGGGGGTTGATGAGCGCGAGCCCGACGGCCCCCGCGAGCACCGCGCCGACGGCGGCACCGACCGCCTTGTCCTCGGCGGTGACGTTGTCCATGGAAAGTCGATTGAAACGACCGGTCATGCAGGGAATCTCCTTGTCTTCCATGACGCCTACCGGGTTAGCTGACGGATTCGGGCATGGAAGTAGCCCTACGGCGCGACTCTCGGACGCGCCGATTCACCCCTGGAACGTGGGTCCCCGGCTCCGTGCCGGTCGGGTTCGACCGGACGGACTCGGCCTCGCACCGCGGGCGCGGTGCTGACTGTTCGGATTTATCTCAGCGATCGATCTCGGTGAGGGGGGCGCGCATCGTCTGGCGCGCATCGCGTGCGGGATCCGCTCCGCGATCCTCGGCCGCAGCATGGGGGCGGCCGGTGGCAACACATGGGGCGCGTTGCGTGATTCGGATAGAAGGTATCAAGCATCTCAAGGAACGCAAATCCCGGACAAACCACCGTCTTGCGTACCCAAAGCCCTTCCAAGACATCACCAACACCGTAAGGCCCGGGCATCTTCCCGATCATTGCCCGACTGGCCGTCAGCCCCTTATGGCAGGGGCTTCCGACTCCCCCGCGAAAAGGTAAAGGACCCGGGGACGACGACGGCCGGCACATGGCCATCCGCCACGTACCGGCCGTCTGCGACCCCGTTATGAGTGCCGCACATCACACGACACGGTTCTCCCGCACCGAAACGTGGTGTTCGTCACTCCACCCGGACGGCGAACAGCGTCGTGTCGTCGGCCGCCCGGTCATGCTCCATGCGCGCCAGGACCTCGTCCAGCACCAGCTCAGGCCGGGTGGAGGAGTCCTGCAGGATCTCGATGAGGCGGTCGATCCGCTCGTCCAGGTCGGCGTCCCTGCGCTCCACCAGCCCGTCGGTGTACATGAACACCACGTCGCCCGGGTCGAGCGGCGTGGTGATCGTCGTGTACTCCCAGTCCGTCACCGCGCCGAGCATCGGGTCGCGGACGACCTCCAGGCGCTCCGCCCGGCCGTCCCGGATGAGGATCGGCGGCGGATGGCCGGCGCACGTCCACTCCATGACCCGGCGCGCCGCGTCGTAGACGGCGACGATGGCGGTCCCCGTCGCCGTCGGGTCCATGGTGCCGACCAGCTCGTTCAGCCAGCCCACGAGCCGCCCCGCGGGCTCGCCCGTGCAGGCGAGGCCCAGCAGCCCGTTGCGGCTGCGCGCCATCGCCGCGGCCGCGGGCAGCCCGTGCCCGGCCGCGTCCCCGATGGCGAACATCGCGCGCCCGTCCGCCAGCTCGCGGGTGGCGTACCAGTCCCCGCCGATGCGGGCGGTGCTCTCCGCCGCCAGGCTACGGATCGCCGTCACCAGGCCCGGCAACCGCTCGGACTCGTCCTCGTCCGGCAGGATCGCCCGGCGCAGCGTCACCGCCACCCGCCGCTCCTGCGCCATCCGCTCCTGCTGCTTCAGCATCTGCCGCCGGGTCTCGGCCAGCGCCCGTTCGACGCCGCGCCGCCGAGTGATGTCCTGCGAGACGATGTTGATCGAGACCGGCAGCCCGGAGTCGCCCAGCACCGGCTCGGCGAACATCCACAGGTGCCGCGGCGCGCCGTCCGGGCCGATCACCCGGTGCTCGGCCTCCACCGGCTCCCGGCGCGAGAACATCGTCTGGACGGCCTCCTCCACCAGCGGGAGATCGTCCTCGGCCACGGACTTCGGCAGGTCGTGCGGCGACGGCGGCACCTCGTCGGGGCCGAGCGCGTAGTTGGCCAGCATCTGCGGCGTCCAGTCCGCCTCACCGGTGGCGAGGTCCCACTCGCCGAACCCGATCAGCGCGAGCCGCTCGACCCGCTCCAGCCGCCGCACCGTCCGGTCCTCGGCGTGGTGGTAGCGCCAGGTCAGACAGATGCCGGTCGGCACCGCGACGCATCGCACGCTCGTCCGGGACGAGCGCGACAGCCCGCTCTGGGCGGTCGTGTACGAGATCGAGGAACGTTCCAAAGTGGTGCCGGTCTCCAGGACCTCGATGTAGTCGTCGAACAGTCCGCTCTGCACCGTCCCCGGATCGGTCTGCAGAAGGCGCTGCCCGGTCAGTTCTTCTCTCCCACGCCCGAACATGTCCCGGGCGCTCTCATTGAGATCGACGTAAAGGAAGTCCGTGACGTTTCCGTCCACCCCGCGCACCGGCACCAGATGGGCCGACGAGTCCAGCGTCGCGTGCAGCACGGCCCGCGCCATCGGGTCGTCGGGCACCCTTGCGAGGATCTCCTCGTCGCCCGCGGTGTCCTCGGCCGTCACCCGGCGCAGGACGTCCTCGACCTCCGACAGCGCGGCCCGCCGCTCGGCGGCGCCCCCCTCGGCCCGCGGCGCCCGGCGCCCCGCCAGCACGGCCCCGGCCGACCCGCCGCCACCGTCCTTGACCAGCACGGACGCCGCCTCGGCGAGCCCCATGTCGAGGTCGCGGGCGAGCCAGATGAGATGCTGCAGCGCCTCCCCGGGCGGCACCCCGAGCCGCCTGGCCAGCATGACGCGCGCCTCCGACAGCACCGCGCGGTCGCGCGCGGCGTCCCGCAGATCATCGAGGTCCGCGACGTGCACCCCGGGCTGCACGCCCTCCGCTTCCGCCAACCGTGTCCCCCGTCCGGCCTGGTTGTGCCTGGGAGAAAAAAGCTACATACGTCAGCGAAGGACTCTCCGCCGCAAATCGGGTGAACAGCCCATATCTTTGCCCGGGTTTTCCTTTACCACCCGAACCTCAGTGCATCCGATGACCCTTCCCAAAGCCGTCCATGGCCGCTCGCGTGACCCAGGTCACACCCTCGCGAGCTGCCCGGTCAGCGCCGTGATCCCCGCCGCCGCCTTGGCGAACGACGACCCCGCCGGCTGCAGCGTCAGCACCACCACGATCTTCTGCTCCCCCACGAGACCCGTCGTATGCAGCACCGGCCGCCCGATCCCGAGATCCGGCCGCCACGCCGCCGGCTGCGCTCCCCGGCACGGCCCCGCGGGCGCGTCCCCGAACCCGGACCACCCCTGCTTCACGGCCCACGGCCTCTGCACCGCCCGCGGAATGCCGAACGACTGGTCGAACCCGTCCGTCCCGCACCGCGTCGCCTTCCGCAGGTGCCCCAGCACGAACTCCCGGTGCGCCTCGGGCGCCTTCTCCAGCAGGTACCGGTACGTCTGCACCACGTCCCGCGCACTCAGTGCCGTATACCCCCAGAACCCGGGCTTGTCGGCGGGCGGCGGCGCCGTCTCCCGCAACCCCGCCCGCGGCACCATCCGCTCGAGAATCGCCTTCTGCCCGCCCCGCCGCCACAACGCGGTCGCGGCCCCGTCATCACTCGACCGCAGCATGCGCGCCATCAACGCCCGGTCCGCCGCCGAGACCTTCCGCTCCCGCAGATGATCGAGCGCGATGAGGATCTTCACCAACGACGCCGACCGAAACGTGCGCCGAGCTCCCCGCTCCACCACCACCCGCCCGGCACTCCGGTCGAACACCACATAAGACGCCCGCACCCCGGCAGGCACCCGGACCACCGCCCGCGCCGTCGGCGACCGCGAAACCTCAGGCGAGGCCGACACCTCAGGCG
>NZ_SMKM01000065.1 GCF_004348665.1 Actinomadura sp. GC306
GCGCTGCTCAATGGCTAGGAACCGCGGCGGGAACCGGTCCGGGGGCGGCAGGGGCGGCGCGGGGGGCGCGAAGGTCATCTCGAAGGTGCTCTCGGAGACCCGGACGTTCCGCAGCCGCAGCGGCCGCACCCGCGAGTACGAGCTGCTCCACCCGAACAAGCCCCGGGAGGGCCCGCTCTCCAAGCAGTACAACATGAAGGACCGGAAGGACGGCGAGAAGGGCCAGACCGGTCCCAATGTCAGAACCCGCAAGGTCGACCGGGACAGCAACGACCTGGCCCGCGCGGTCGACGACGCCCGCCGTCATTCCGGGGACAAGTCGGGCCGCAACTTCGCCGCGTTCCGCTACATCGACAAAAACGGCGAAGAGCGCATCATGGTCGCGCGCAGCGACGGGCGGCACTCGGAGAAGCGCGCCGGCATGGAGATCCTCGAACGGGGCGGCAAGCTCAAAGAGGTCTATACCGAACGCCAGCCGTGCGACGTGCCCGGCGCATGGTGTGAGGAATGGATACCCAGATACTTCCACAACAAGATCGACGTGACCTACAGCTACCCTTACGACAATGACGTACCTGGTTCCAAGTCCAGCGCGAACTCGGCGGTCAAGCGATATGCCGAATCGCTCTGAGCCCACCGGGAGGCGGGGATGAGCGGCCGGTTCCGGGACGCGGCCGACTGGGCCGGCCTCACCCACGCCTACGGCGCCGCCACCACCCTGCCGGACACGCTGGAGCAGGTCGGTTCGGCCGACCCCGCGGTGGTCGAACGGGCCTTGTACGACCTGTCCGGCACCATCTACCACCAGGGCTGGGTCTATCCGGCGACGGCGCCCGCCGTCACCGTCCTGCTCGACCTCGTCTCCAGCCACGGCACCCATCACCGTCCCGGCATCCTCGGGCTGCTGTCGGACATCGCCGGGGCGCTCTGGGACCTGGAGGAGCACGACGAGGACGAGTACGACGAGCCCGATCTCGCGACGATCCTGGAGTGGGCGCGCGAGGCGCGCGCCGCCGTGGCGGCGGGCGTCCCGACGCTGCTGAGCCTGCTGGACGACGGCGACCCGGCGGTCCGGGCCGCGGCCCCGGTCGTCCTCGCCGACTTCCCCGACCATGACCCCGACCTCGTCCGTCCCCTCCGGGAGAAGGCGGAGGCGGAGGAGGACGCGGGTGCCGCCGCGAGCATGGTCCTCGCGGTCGGCGACATCTGCGCCGACCGGGACGACCGGCCGCTCGGCTGGTTGCGGGACCGGGCCGCCGACCCGCGACGCGAGGTGCGCGCGGCCGCAGCGGTGGCGCTGGTGTGGTGCCGCGTGGACGACCTTAACGACGACCTGCTGGACGCCGTCACAGCGGAGATCCAGGCGGACGAGTCGGCGCTGGACGGTCAGCTGTGGGTGCGTGACGGTGGCCGCACCGGTTTCCTGACGGCCGCGCTGAGCGAGCACCCGGCCCCGCAACTCCGGCTGGCGCGGGACGCGCTCACCGTCTCCGACGCGGAGAAGCGGCTGGACGCCGTCCACCGCGCGGGCGAGGTCATGCGCACGTGGCGGGCGGGTCCCGCCGAGCTGCTCCCGCCGCTCGCGGAGCTCCTCACCGACGACGAGGGAGAGGTCGTCCGGGAGACCGCCTGGGAGATCAAGCAGGGCGGCCCGGACATCGCCCTGGTCGCCGACCGCCTGCTCCCGCTCCTCGACCACCACGACGACCTGGCCGCGGGCAGCGCGCTGGAGGCGCTGGCCCGGGCCGGCGACGCGCGATGCGTCCCGGCGCTGGCGGCGGATCTGGCCGACCCGCGCCTGTCGTTCGACCCGGCCGCAGGGCTGAGCGGCATGAAGGAGCACGCCGGCGCGCTGCTCGGCCCGGTCCAGGAGTTCCTCGCCGACCCGAAGAAGGGCACGGGTTTCGCGGGCAACCACCTGGCGCGCGTCATGGCGGGGCTGGCCGCGTGGGGCGACCGGGCGCTGCCGCTGCTGCCGGACATGATCTCTCTCCTGGAACGCCGCAAGGCCGTCCCCGCCGTGGCGCAGGCCCTGGCCGCGCTGGGCCCGGCCGCCGCGGACGCCGTTCCCGTGCTGCGCCGCCACCTCGGCCGCAAGCACGGCCCGCAGGTCAGCCAGAACGCCGCATGGGCGATCTGGCAGATCACCGGCGACGGCGAGGAGCCCTTGCGGTTCCTCAGCGGGACCCTCCGCTCCGGACTGGACGACGAGGACGCCGAACGCCTCTTCGCCCTGGGCGCCGCGGCCGAACCCGCGCTCCCGCTGCTGGACGCCACCACGCCCGAAGCCGCGGTCGTGATCCAGCGCGTGACGGGCGACACCGCGCGGACGCTGCCGCTCCTGGTGGACGCCGTGGCCGCGACCCCGACCGGGATGCTCGCCGTGCGGTGCCTGGGCGAGATCGGCGCGGACGCCGCACCGGCCGTCCCCGGCATACGGGAGATCGCGACGAGCCCCCGCGTCCTGGCGGGCGGCCGGAGCACCGATGTCATCGCCACCGACCGCGCCTACCAGGCCACGGCCGCGACCGCCCTGGCCCGCATCACCGGCGCCGAGGGGACTCCCCGATGACCGCTGAGATCATCGCGCGTTTCGGCCCGCAAGGTCTGCGGAGCATCCCGGCCGCGGAGCTGCCGGGCGAGCTGCCGCGCGAGGCGGCCGGCGCGCTGGCGGATCCGGGGCTGCCGCTCCAGGTCGGCCCGTACTTCACCGCCTCGACGGGGGAGCCGCTCGCCCTGGGCGAGTACGCGGCGACCGTCGGCTTCCCCGACGCCGAACCGGCCGCGTCCGGCTGGTGCCGCATCGGCACCGACCACGGTGCCGAGATCTGCGTGAGCGACGCCGGGGACGTCCAGGCGGTGTTCGTCACCGCGACCGTCCCGCCGATGACGGTCAACGCCGACGTCCCAGCCTTCGTCGCGTCCCTCCTGGCACTCGACCGGTACCTGCCGGCGCTCGCGGCCCCCGGCGACCGGAACGCCGCCGAGATCTTCCGCGAGCTGCGCGGGACGCTTCTGCGCATCGACGAACCCGCGCTGCAGGACGACGAGGCGTGGTGGCCGCGCGTCCTGGAGCAGATCCGGCACGCCCTCAGTTTCCCGTTCGCCGCCGCCATCGAGTACGAGGACGCGGGCGGCAGGCACGTCGAGACCGAAGAGGCCCGCGTCGGCCTGCCACATCCCGAGCGCCTCCTCTGGGACCGCCTAGACGCCAGGGGAATCGCACCAGGGCAGGTCACGCGCGTCTACACCGAACTGGAGCCGTGCTTCCTTCCCGGGAACTACTGCCGGATGCAGCTCAGCCGCTTCCGCAGCGCGGAGTTCACGTACAGCCACGACTACGGCGCCACAGCGGACGAGCGCGAACGCGGCATCCTCGAACTCATGCAGCAGGCCGCACAGGAAACCTGACGGAGCGGATCACATTGTCGACACCGGTCGAGGCGAACCAGGCGCCCTCCATCGGCGCGGGCCGGGAACCCGCCGCCGCGGCCGTCCGGGCGTGGCTCACCGACGTCCTGCGTCCCCGGCTCTGCGCCGTGACGGGCGCCCCGGGCACCGGCAAGAGCCACCTGGCGGCCTGGGCGGCGCTCGCCGACGCGGGCCCCGTCCGCGCCGTGCACGCCATGATCAGCGCGCGGGGCATGACCCCGCACACGCTGGCGTGGGCGCTCGCGGAGCAGTTGTCGGTCGCGGGCGGCTCCCCCGAGGCCGTCGTCGCCGGCATCGCCGCGGACCGCCGCCCCGCCACCGTCGTGCTCGCCGAACTGGACGAGTCGGGCCCGTCCTGCGACGGCTCCGCCGCCCCCGCGATCATCACCGGGCTGCTGGACCCGCTGCTGGAGTTCCAGCACATCCGGCTGCTCGTCGAGGGACGCGCCGAGTTCCTCTCCGCGTTCACGATCCCGGCGGAGGTCGTCCACCTGGACGATCCGGAGTTGACCGACCGGACCGCGTTCTCGGCGTGGCTGCGAGGCACTTCCCACGCCGAGGCCCTGTTCCCGAACGTGGGCATGGCCGAACTGGCCCTGTCCGCGGGCGCGTCGGAGGACGTCCCCGAACGGTGGCTGGACCGCGTCCCGCCCGACGCCGTACCCGCGCTCCAGGTGCTCGCGTCCGCGTACGGGCTCATCGACGGCGCGCAGTGGACACGGCTCACGGCGGCACTGACCGGTGACGCGGAACGGGCCCGCGCATCCGTCGGCCTCGCCGCACCGCTCGTCACCCGCGTCGACGACTCCTTCCAGATCGGCTTGCGTCCGCTCCGGGAGGCGATCCCGCGCAAGCGGACAGCGGAACTCCACGCGCAGATCGAGCACACGATCGGCCGTGCCCTCTACGAGCAGGTCCCGAAGGACGCCTCCGGCACCCCGCGATGGGCCGAGACCACCCCCTACATCACCACGCACCTACTGCGCCACGCGGCCGTCACGGGCGTGGCGGAACGCCTGGTGGCGGACGCGGGTCACCTCGTCCACACCGACCCGCGAACCGTTACGGCGGTACTCGAATCGCTGGACGACGCCGCTATCTGGCCCGTGTGGCGAACGGTCGGCCCCGGCCTCCTGTCAACCTCCGATCCCGCCGAGCGCGCCGCCCTGCTGAGACTGTCGGCCCTGCTCCGCAACGACGCCCCGCTCGCCGACCGGTTCGCCGCGCACGCCTCCACCGCTTGGGAGCCCGGCTGGTGCAACGTCCGCGGCGAAGGCTGGACGGGCCCCGTCTCCGCACTCGCCCACCGCGACGCCGCGCTCCTCGTCGCCGCCGCCGACGGCACCCTGCACACGCTCGACGCGGCGACCGGAACCCCGATCGGGCGCATCACCGGCGGCACACCCGAGATCTGGGGGCTGCTGTGGTTCGCGGACGGCGGCGTCCTGCACCTGGACGCGCACCGCACCGTCCGGGCGAGCGCCGCCGCCAAGTCCGAGAGCCGCGCCGACCGCATCAGCGGCCTGCTCAACCAGACGGTCGACAACGGCTCCGGGCAAGTCCGGGCGAGCACCGTCCGCGACACCCTCAAGACGTGGCGGGGACTGACCGCCGTGGGCACCGCCGACCCGGGCCACCTCGTCGCCGGCGACACGTCCGGGCAGGTGCACGTGTGGGAGGCCACCGCCCCTCAGCAGGCCCTCGTCCAGCAACTGCACGACGGACCGGTGACGGCGGTGACCGGGGTCCACGGCCGCAGCGGCCGACTCAGCCTGATCAGCGGCGGCGCCGACGGCACCGTACGGCTGTGGACGATCGGCGAACCCCCGGTGGACGAGCCGCTCATCCGCCGCAACACGGGCGTCACCGCCGCGACCTTCGCAGCGCTCCCGTCCGGCCCGGTCGCGGTCGTCGCCTGGACCGACGGCCACCTGCGCATCTGGAACCTGCTGACCGGCGACGAACGGATCATGAACCTGGGCCTCACCGTCAACGCCTTGGCCCTCACCCCCGAGGGCCTGCTGGCCATCGCCGGCCCCCACGGCACGGCCACGCTGCGCCTGCACCGTCCTACCGAGCCGGACCACCCTTGATCTTCACCAGGGCATCGTTGACGGCCTGGTTGAACACGGCCATCTGACGCAGCCCCTCGGTCTGGAGCTCGTCGACCTGCCTGCCCAGCGCCGCGATGTCCACCGCGTCCCCCGCCGCCTCCGCGGCCTTGCCGCGCAGATCATGGAGCGCCGCGTTCGCGGCCGCCACCAGGTGCCCGCCGAGTTCCTCCGGAGACATCCGCATGGCCCGCGGGTTGATCTCCACGTCCTTGAGCCGCCCGCCGGCCGCCGCGGTCACCTTGATCCTGCCCTCGGCCGCCTCCCCGACCCCCTCGACAGGCTCCGCCTCAGCGCCTTCCGCCGCTTCGCCACCCCGGCGCATCGACTCCAGTGCCTTGCGCGCCTCGGTCAACATGCGCTCGAACTCGCCCGCCTCCACGGCCCACCTTCCCTGTCCGGCACGTCCCACAGGAGCCTAACCGCACACGCCCGGACGGCTGAGAGACTGGAGCAATGACGGAAGACCTCGGGACCCGCCTGACGGGGCACTTCGGCACTCTGCGGCACCTGGGCACAACCGGGTCGCCCATGCCCGACACGGCCCGCACCGCCCTGCGGGCCGGCCTCCCGGCACAGGTGGCCCCCTACTTCTCCGCCACCGACGACGAGCCGCTCCACCTGGGCGACTTCGCGGCCTCGATCAACGCATCGCACCTCCCGCCGGACGCCGCGGCCTGGTGCCGCCTCGGAACCGACCAGGGCGCCGAGATCTGCGTCGACCCGTCCGGCACCGTCCAGGCCGTCTTCGTCGTGGCCGACATCGCGCCCCTGCATGTGAACGCCGACGTCCCGTCTTTCCTTGAGTCCCTCCTGGCCCTGGACGAGGCCCTTCCCGTGCTCCGTGACCCCGGTCGGCAGGACCCGGTGGACGTGTTCCGTGACCTCCGCGCCCGCCTCCTGGACATTGACGCCCCCGCTTTGGACGACGACGAGTCCTGGTGGTCACGCGTCCTGGAACTCATCCGGCACGCCCTGAGCTTCCCCGCCTCCGTCGCCTTCGAGATCGAGGAACCGGACGGCCGCAAACACATCGAGACCGAAGAGACTCAGGTGGGCGTCGAGCACCCCGAACATCTCCTCTGGGAGCGCCTCTCGTCCCAAGGCGTCCGCCCCGAGCAGATCACCCGCGTCTACACCGAACTGGAGCCCTGCTTCATGCCGGGCAACTACTGCGCAATGTGGCTCAACCAGTTCACCAACGCCGAATTCGCCTACAGCCACGACTACGGCGCCACCGCCCAAAACCGCGAAGCCGGCCTCCTGGAACTAATGGAGAACGCCGCTACCTGACGCGCTCACAATCCGACCCCGCCAGCAGCGTCGATCACCCGTCAACCATCGAATGCTCGGCTGCCGCCGCCTCTTCTTCTACGACGAATTCGTAGTCCTAATTCGATCGGGGCGAAGGCCAATTCGAACGCCCCCGGTGGGGGGGCTCACCCCGGTCAGCCGTGGGACGGCATGACCATCAGGTCACCGCTGAATGGACCGTGCCCGCGGGTGGCGCGAGCGAAGGATGGTCGGACGCGGGGCGGGCAGTCACGCCTGCTGCGGCCTGCGGGGTGGCTCGCCGTCGAGACTGGCTGCCCGGGTCGCCGGTCATGCGGTGCGGCGTGGCCAGTTCCAGGCGGAGCGCAGGATGAAGGCCAGGAGCAGCACCTCGAGTCCGATGGAGAGGCCGTAGAAGTAGGAGTAGGTCCAAGTCTCCCCTGCCGCGTTGAACATCGAGACGGGGATGTAGAGCGTTGCGACGACGAGGTTGATGGTGCGGTTGACACGGGCGGGCAGTGTCACGGAGAGCAGGATCATGAGGATCGGGATGGCCATGAGCGTGAGCGCGATGGCGACGAAGGTCGGGCCGGTGTCGAACTCGTGGACGGTGCCGGCCAGGAGATCGTCGAGGAAGCCGGGCTTGTACAGGGCGAGGTAGTCGACGTAGATGTAGAGGAACATGAAGCTGGTCCATGCTGCTGCGAGCTTGGCCTGCACAGGCATGCGCAGGTTTTCCAGCGTGCTCTGGGACGGCGGATTCTTTGGTGCGGTGTGGGATTGAGGCGTTCTCATCACAATGCTCCCTGACTTGATCGGGTGGGTGCTTTCACCTTCACGGATGCCGGCGGCGGGCACATCAGCCGCGGAGCCTGGTTCGACCTGGCCGTTGGCACAGCCGGGCTCTTGTACTTTCGGCGGATACACCGAACACGCGGGCTGCCTAGGCTGATCAGATGGCCACCAACGCACTCCGCTCGCTGTGGGCCGAACCTCGTCCCACGAATGCCCCGGACCTGGGGCCGCGGGACTGGGCCTTGGTCGCAGTACTGGTCTGCTGGTCGGTGGCGGAAGCGGTGCTTCGCCAGAACCTGGCACCACCCCCGCTGCTGCTACTCGCAGTGCTCGCGGTCCTCGGCCCCCTGCTGTGGCGACGCCCGCACCCGCTCGTCGCGGTTGCGGTCTCCTTCGGCACGTTGACGATCGTCGACATCGTCAGAATCCTCACCGGGTCGCAAGGCGCCCTGCTGAACAGCAGCATTGCGGTGCTGATCCTGGTCTACGCCTTGTTCCGGTGGGGCTCCGGCCGGGAAGCCGCAAGCGGCCTCGGCGTCATCCTGCTCTGGCCGGCTGTCATCACCACCCTCGGCGCCGACCCCGCCACCCTGGCGGAGGTGGTCGCGGGATACGCGTTCTTCCTGTTCGCCGCCGCGCTCGGCGCCGCGATCCGCTATCGCACGAAGATCCGCATCCGCGACATCGACCAAGCCAAGGCCCGCGAACGCGAACTGCTCGCTCGTGAACTCCACGACACCGTCGCCCACCACGTCTCGGGCATCGCCATCCAGGCCCAAGCAGGACGTGCCATCGCCCCCTCCCACCCCGAGCGGGCCATCGAGGCCCTGGCCATCATCGAGGACGCAGCGACCCGCACCCTCACCGAGCTGCGCGCCATCGTCGGCGTGCTCCGCGCCCCACAGGACACCGAGTTCGCGCCGCAGCCCGGCATGGCCGAGGTCGAGCAACTCGCCACCGATGGCCGGACACGTCCCTGCGTCAAGGTGACGCTGGTCGGCGAGTTCGACGACCTCAGCCCGGCGGTCGGGACCGCGATCTACCGCCTGGCCCAGGAGTCCATCACCAACGCTCGACGGCACGCCCGTCACGCCACCCAGGTCACCGTCGCCGTCACAGGCGACGCCGACAAGGTACGGCTGACCATCGACGACGACGGCTCCGCCGCCGGCGGCCGCGCCCCAGCAGGCTACGGCCTGGTGGGCATGCGGGAACGCGCCTCACTGCTCGGCGGCACCTTCCACGCGGGCCCCACCGCCGAGCGGGGCTGGCGGGTAGAGGCGGTGCTGCCTCGAACCGGGACGCCACGATGAGCATCAAGGTCCTCATCGCCGACGACCAGCCCATCGTGCGCACCGGGCTGACCATGCTGCTCGACGCCCAACCCGGCATCGAAGTGGTCGGCGCGGCCGCCGACGGGCGCGAGGCAGTCCGCCTGGCGCTCCAGCTGCGCCCCGACGTCGGCCTGTTCGACATCCGGATGCCGCTGATGGACGGCATCGAAGCCACCCGACACCTCGCCGGCCCCGACGTCACCGACCCCTTGCCGATCGTGGTCATCACCACCTTCGACCTCGACGAGTATGTCCACGGGGCGCTCAAAGCCGGCGCCCGCGGGTTCCTGCTCAAGGACGCCGGACCCGCCCTGCTGACCCAGGCCATCCACGCCGCCGCCGACGGAGACGCACTGATCGCACCCAGCGTGACTGTCCGACTGCTCGCAGCGTTCGCCCACGCACAGACCCCACCACCGAGGCAGCCGATAGAACCGCTCACCGCCCGCGAGGAGGAAGTCCTCGTTCCTGTAGCCCAAGGCCGCACCAACAATGAGATCGCCAGCGAGCTCCATATCACCCCAAGCACCGTCAAAGCCCACCTCGCCAGCCTCATGCGAAAGCTCGGCGCCCGAAACCGCGTCGAGCTCGCCATGTGGGCCCACGAAACCGGCCGCATCTGACGCCGCAAAGGCTCCCGCCGCCGTTTGCCGCAACCCCCCACAGCGTCACAAAGCGGCCCGCGCGCATATCGATCAGCCTTGATGTGCGCCGCATATGATAAGAGCCTGAATAGAAACGGGGTACTTACCAGTGAGAACAGAGTTCATCACCGCGACACTGGCAGAACAGGAGCGAACCGGCGCCCCCGCAGAGATCTGCGCAGTGCTGAACAGACTCCCCCACGTCCTCCTGAGCACTCCAGACGACCAACTGATCGACGAGGTAGACGCCCTAATGGACGACCTCTACCGCCAAGGCGCCCTAACCTGCCCCGGCCACCGCTGGCTGACCACCCCACCCCCCACAATCCGCAACCACCTACTCAACCTCCACACCCAAGGCCACATCCACCGCAACCCCACCACCAAAGAGTGGACCTGGACCGACGCGACCTCCCACTTTTGTTTCATCTCAAAGCAACATTTTTCCAAAGGGCTAGGTACAATAACTCCAGCCTAATGAAACTCAATCCGGCGGAAGCTATTCAGCTTCATTTGGGCTTCATTCGCCCGTGTCTTAAGCCTGCAATGGGTCTTAGATGCCCAACGACCTCGTCCTCAACCCGCCCTGCGCCTGCGGGGGCGGAGCACGACAGCCAACACACTTGATCCCACAAGTTCCGCCCGCCCCTGGCTTCCACACCCTGCGATGCGGCAAGATGGGCCTATGGCAAGGATCAGGGAGTTCTTTGAAACGAACAACTCAGCAAGGCCGCACCCTACCGAAGTGGAGTGTGGCTACCAAAAAATTACTACGTCGACCGGAGTCCTCCTGCAACTCAGCACCTACGGGTCAGACAACCGCGAGTCGGAGAAGAAGGTAAGCCAAACACTGCAACTTGACCGGGCCGGCGCAGAGCAACTCCTGAGAATTATCAGAAGAACTTTTCCAGGTTTGGAGTGATAAGTGGGATCGTGAAAGCCGTCCTGCGGTAGCGGGACGGCCAACGCGAGGCACAGGACCGACCTCTGCGAGGCTGGCGCGCATTCCGAAAGCAGTATCCCGCTGCTAGCCAAGGAGCGGGGCACGGGGACGTGCAGGGCTACATGGTCAGGTGCAAGCAAACCGACAGGTTCACGTGCGCGAATAGTACGCCTGGCCGGAACGATGAAACATGCTTCCAGTCCGCCAAGAATTATGGCAACCGCGATCGCTACCTGGCTCGTAGCCATACGACCTGGTACCGACACGCCACCTTGGTCATAGCTACCGACGCGCGTCTAGTTCGGTGACGATGGCAAGGGCTCGGGTTGACGACCTGCTGTGACGCACCCAGGTGCCATCTGCACTGGTCACGCTGGCGACACCACTAAGCCCGCGTCTGAGAAGGCCACTGTCATCGGCACTACGTTCCTCAGCCCGGTTGGAGTACTAGGGGGTTGATGTGGCTGCTCACGCTGCCAGGTTGCACACCTGACCGGGAGATTTTGGGACACGAGGTATATAACGGGTGTACCCTGTGATCAGGTCGTATGGGCCTCCACGGAGGAGACATGGTAAGTGCCTACGATGCCGATCCCATCTTCGAGACGCAGCATCCTCAACTCTCCAATCTGATAACGAGGATCCGTTCTGGTGACCTCGCACTTCCAAATTTCCAACGAGACTTCGTCTGGGAACCACAACGTACTGTCGAGCTTCTACGATCTGTCATCTCTCGGTACCCCGTAGGTACGCTGCTCTTTTGGAAACAGAACCGTGATGAGCCTGCGTTCGCTTATAGGAACTTTGAGGAAGCTCCACAGGCCAATCAAGCACCAGCCGAGCTAGTTCTTGACGGTCAGCAGCGGCTAACCAGCCTGTATCAGGCGTTAACAGGAAGCGGAGATGAGAAGTATTTCTTTAAGCTGGATGAATTCGTTGAAAATTCTCGCGTTCTAGAGGTTCACGAGATCGATTTTGAAAAGGCCATTCACATTCAACCTCTCAACGGCCGCAAACGACAGGAGGTTACTTTTAGTCAGGAAGACTCATTCTTCGGCGTCTTCGAGGTTGAGAAATTTGATGATTGGCTAGATAGCTATGCCGAGCAAAAGGGGGGTGGTGACCGACAAGCCGAGAAGCACATCAAGCAACTGTACCGAGGGGTCCGAGATCGCTATCTAGTTCCCCTGAGGTCGTACGGATTTCCCCTAGTTAGCTTGCCGGAAAGCACTCCGCTAGAGGCTGTGTGCACAATTTTCGAGACCCTTAATCGAACCGGTAAGCAATTGGGCGTTTTCGAGTTGCTGACTGCACGCTTCTACCCAAAGGGAGTAAACCTTCGCGAACTGTGGCAAGAGGCTCAGGAAAGTTATGAGGTCTTCGAAGAGTTTAAGATTGATCCTTATAGCGTTCTGCAAGCTATCTGTCTACGCTCCCATAAGTCTGCTCAACGCGCGGACGTCCTCAAACGTCTCACGGCTGATGACATTGAGGAGCATTGGACGCCCGTCCTGAAGGGATTCATCGGTTCGTTGGACCTGCTAGAGGCAGACTGCGGCGTCCTCTCACCTAAATGGCTTCCTTATTCGATGATCCTCGTACCGATGGCCGCCGCGTGGCCGGAGATCCAAGCGTTGAAGCCGTTAGAGCGAGCAACTCCTCGCAGAAAGCTGCAGCAGTATTTCTGGTGCACCGTATTCACCGGCAACTTCGACCAGGGCGCGAACAGTCAAGCTGGTGCTGACCATGCGAAGCTTAAGGAATGGCTTGGGCGGGATGACTCGCCGGCACCGGAGGCGATCGCTGACTTTAATGTCACGGCGTCGTCCATCCGTTCCGCCACGACACGTCGCAAGGCGCTTTACGCTGGACTTCTATGCCTCACGGTAGCTGCAAAGGCTCAAGATTTTCATACAGGTCAAACGATGACCCAGTCCCGGGTTCGCGAAAACAAGATAGACTCTCACCATATTTTTCCTAAAGCATTCCTAGTTCGCAATTCTTTCGACGAATCCTCGGAGTTGATACTTAACCGAGCACTTATCGATGCTGACACCAATCGAATAATTCGCGACAAGGCTCCAAGTGTCTATCTTCCCGAGATGATGGAAGCCCACGGGCGAGAGAAGTTGGAGTCGGTCATGATTTCGCACGCGATTCCATTTCAATCAACCGAAGGTGCACTTGCGGAGGATCGTTATTCAGACTTTCTCGATAAGCGCCTCGAATTGGTAATTGAGCTAATAGAAAGTGTTACGGAGAGAACCGTACTGCGCAATGACCTGGAGGCGTAGAATTAACCCAAAAGGCAAGTGATAACCTTCGACAAAGGAGGGCGGGCTAGTGCAACGCAAGGCTTGCTATTCCCTTGCCGCCATGAAGGTACCTAGATTGTAGCTGCCGTTCTACGGGAAGGTGTCCTGAGCATTACCGAAACACCGCTTAGAGCCTACTGAGATATCACTAGTGGTCTCAAACGACGTTGCGCCTGTGCATTACTTAACCGGATTGCCGTGTTCGAGGTACCGGGGGATGTTGGTGTGGTGGGCGATCTGAGCTTGGGTGAGGCGGTGGGCCAGGCGCGGGATCGTGTGGGTGTGGATCTCGGGGATGTCGTAGAAGGCGTAGGCGCGTAGTTCGGTGGGGTCTAGGTGGATGGCGTTGAGTTGGGCGGGGGTGAGGGTACCACCGTCGAACAGGAAGAGGATCTTGTCGCCTTCGGTTTCGGTGGGGGCCCAGTCTGTGACCAGGAGCCGGCCGATGTTGGGACGGATGCCGAGTTCCTCGGCTACCTCGCGGATGGCTGCCTGGCGGGGTGTCTCGTTCGACGTAGCCGCCGGGGACGTCCAGGTGGTTCTTGTAGGTGGGCTCCACGAGCATGATGCGGTCTTGGTCGCCGAAGAAGAGGACGCCGGCCGCCGCTCGGGCCCGAGCGAAGCTCAGTGCCGGTTCCTTGGTCACAGGGAAATCACCGTTCTGGCGGGATGACCTTCGCGGCAAGACGCTACCGAGTGTCTCGCTTGCTCTCTTCGAGGTGGTGGAGGCGTGCTGCCCTCGTCGCGCCGTCGACGCACACGGAAGGGCTGGCGTACTCCGCGTCGATGAACTCGTACTTCGAGGTCACCGTTGCTCTTTGGCGAAGTACGCCGCCGCTTTTTTCAAAAAAGCGATCTCCATCTGAAGCTCACGGATCTCGCGTTCCTGTTCTTTCAGCCGGGCGCGCTCGTCCACCGTCAGCTCGGGCTCCTCGCCGGCATGCGCACGCCGGTAAGCGTTCACCCAATTCGCCAAAGTGCCCGCGTTGATCCCGAGTTCCTTCGCCACCTGTGAGACCGGACGCGAAGTCTCGATCACCAGCTTCACTGCCTCTTCCCGATATTCCGGGGAGAAGTTCCTCTTCGGACGAGCCAAATCACTACCTTTCCGGAACACCCCATTGTAGTGGGGTCACTGTCCGGAATCCTCGGGGCGCTTCACCCTGCTGCCGGGCTTCTGGTGGGCCGGCGTGGACTCACCCTTGCCCGCCGACGTGGACTGTCCGCACGACGGACAGTTGGCCATGGCTTACACCTCCTCTCGCTGCGCGTAGTCGCCCCCCGAGGTGATCGCCTGGCCCGCGGGGGCGGTGTGCAGGAAGGTGGCATAGACAGTCGCGCCCGAGTGCATGTGGATGTTCACCCCACACTTCCCGCCCCGGCCCGGTCGCTGGGACGTCCGTTCGACAGCCCGGACTTCGTTGCTGCCGCCGCCCGCGATGAGCGCGGCCAAGTGCGACTCGACCAAAGTCAGCGGTACCCGGCCGGACGCGGGCAGGTCGGGAACCTCGACCGGCGCGGGCGGCTCGCCGGTTACCGGTTCCTCGGGTTGCGACTGATCTTCGCCACCGGACGCGGACGTCCGGACCCATTGCACCGCGATCTTCGCGCCGGTCCGCAGGGTGATGACGTGGCCGTAGGGTTTGCCCGTGATTCCCGCGTCAGCGAAGGTCTGAACGTCGGTGATGGCTGGGGAGCCGGTCAACACGTCCTGTACCCACGGCGCCCACCTGGGCAGTCGCATATGTCCTCCTGCTGTCGTGTCGCTCTCGCGCGGGTCACGCTACCCGCGCACGTCTCACCGTGCTCGACTAGCCGCCGAGCCAGCGGCGTGAGAAAGACCCGGCTAGGGCCGCCGGCTCTCTTCGAGGTGGTGGACAAGGGTTTCGGTGGTGTCGTGTAGGTCGATCACGGGGCGGCGGTGGCGGGTGCCGTTGGGCAGGGTGTAGCTCAGGTGGCCCGGCTCTATCCAGATGTTCGTCTCCTTGTTGCCGCCGAAGGGGATGGTGACCAGGGAGACGCCTTGGCCGTGGCGGTGGGTGACGTGGGAGATGCCGCGGGCGGTGAGCGTTGCGGCCACGTGGCGGGCCGCGAGCATGGGTGGGGCGGTCGTGCGTGGGTCGGGCCATGGGCCGGGTAGTGGGAAGGCCGCCCAGACGGCTTTGCCTTGTGCGCCGCCCGTGCAGATCGAGCGGGACGGGTGGGCTCCCCACGCGGCGGCGAGCATCGCGACGATTCCGATGCCTCGGCCGTGGTCGTCCAGCAGGTCGCCGCCGGTCGTGGTCGGCCAGGACGAGCGGCAAGCGTCGAAGATCGAGATGACCAGTTGCGGCTTCGGAGTCGTCCTGGCCCAGACCCAGAGTTCGGGTGCGACTGTGGTCCCGGAGTGGGTCAGCGCGTTGGTCGCCAACTCGCTGGCAGCCAGCACCGCATTGTCGATTATGTCGCGATCCAGCCCGATTTTAGTCATGGCGATGCCCAGTAGGGAGCGGGCCACCGAGGCGCAACTTGCGTCGCTGGGAAGGCGCCAGGCACACATGCCTCCCAGCGCCATATCAGCGGCATGACCGACTACCATTTGCCCGGACTGCACTATCTGCGCCATTTTGGATCCTCTCCCGTGGACACAACTTGCTTCCTCCGGACCTCAGACTGCGCCTCTTGGCCTACGCTTTTCCTGTTCCCAAGAAGTTCTGGAAGTTCGGCGCAAGAGAGGGTGGCTATGAACATCAACGAGTCTCCAGATCCGCGATCTTCGATGTGGGCGTGGATCGCTTACTCGTTGCGGTTCCATCGCATGCAGCGCGGGCTCACAGGAGATGCCGTAGCGAAGTTGCTCAACTGCGCTCGTTCCTCAATTTCCAGACTGGAGCATGGCGAGGCCAAGCTGGAGGAGAAGCAAGCCGCCGTACTGGATGAGGCGTGGAAGACCGGCAACCACTTCTCGATCATGGTGTGGTATGCCCGCCAAGGTCACGATCCGACCTGGTTTAAGAGCTTCACGGATTTCGAAGCACGTGCAGATCGCATCCACAACTACGATGGCCAGCTCATACCGGCTCTCTTCCAGACTCCCGGCTACGCCCGTGCCCTTCTACAGGCCGGACGAAATCCAAACCTTGAAGACGACCTCAAGAAGCGGCTGGCTCGCCAGAAAGTTCTAGATCGCGATACTCCACCCGAGCTCTGGGTGTTGCTCTCTGAAAGCGTGATCGACATACCGGTCGGCGGTGCGAGCGTGATGCAAGAGCAACTTTCCCACCTGCTCGAACTGTCGACACGCCCCAATGTGATCCTCCGAATCGTCCCGAAGAGTGCGGGCGCGCATGAGGGGCTCGACGGCCCCTTCAAGATCATCGCAGTCAAGCAAGGAGAGGTGGGCTTTGTCGAGGCGCCTAACGGGGGCAGACTGGTCCTTGAGACAGCGGAGGTTCGCGGTCTGAAGCTGAGGTTCGACCGCATCGGCTCGGTGGCGCTACCCGTACAATCTTCGCGATGCCTGATCGAGCAACGGATGGAGAGCTTCAGATGAATGCCCCCACGTGGCGCAAGAGCAGTCGATCGACTCAGGGGACTTCAGGCGAGTGCGTGGAGGTCGCGCGACTCACCCGGAACATTGGTATCCGTGACAGCAAGCAGCTGGGTGACGCGCACCTTTCCCTCACGGCGGAGCAGTTCGCTGCCCTCGTGCAACGCATCAAGAGCACCATGTAATGACAGTCCTGTGGCGCAAGAGTAGTCACTCCTCGGATGGGACCACTTCCCAATGCGTAGAGGTGGCCCGGCTTGGCTGCTTCGTCGGTGTGCGCGATAGTCAGCGTCCCGGCCACGGGCACATCATGCTCACCCGCGAAGGGTTCAACGTCCTCATCCAGGAAATCAAGGATGCCGGTCCATGACGGCTGCGTGGCGTAAGAGCAGCAGGAGCACCAACCAGGGCGGCGAGTGCGTCGAGGTTGCCGCACTCCCGGACGCCATTGGGGTGCGTGACAGCAAGAACCCCCAGGTGGGCCACGTCGTCCTCTCGCGGGAGGGCTTCGCGACTCTCGTCCGGCATCTCAAGGCCATGGGCTGAGCAGCACCGGGGCCGCGGCTCGGCTCTGACCGGCTGGACGTCGCTGAGCACCATCGACGTCCGGCCGGTGGGACGATGGGTGCATGGCAACGGTGTCCGGGGACTTTCAGTTGACCATGGACGAGTTGCGGGTTGTGGCGCGGTTTGCGGCGCAGAGCGCTCAGGAGGTCCTTCCGGTCTACGAGGCGGCCGTTCCTGGTGATCCTCGTCCGCGAGCGGCGCTCGATGCAGCGTGGGAGTTCGTCAACGGCGCGAGAAGGACCAAGCTGCAGCGCGTCACCTCGCTGGACGCGCACCGGGCCGCGAAGGAGGCGACCACCGAAGTGGCGCGTCTCGCGGCGCGGGCTGCCGGGGATGCGGCGGCCGCCGCTTACCTGCATCCGATAGCGCGGGCCACCCAGGTCGGACACATTTTGCGCGCTGCCGCCAGCGCTGCGCGGATCGCCGAGCTGGACGCAGGTGGCGACGCCGCGGTCGGCGACATGGTGATCGAGCAGGCTCGGCAGCGTGCCACGCCAGTCCTGATCTCGGTTCTTTCCCGCTATCCTTCCGCGCCGACCGCCAAGAATCGCGTCGCGCAACTCATGAGCAACCTGGACTCTTCGCTGCGCGCGTCCTGCTGAGCAGGAGACGGCACCCGTCCAAGCTGTCGGCCGACGGGTCGTCCCGGCTGCTAGCTGCTGCTGTGAAAGTGCTGGTCACGAGCGGCCTGGCGGGCATGGCGGCGTCGTTGTCAGTGGTGTCGTGCATGATCGGCGCATCGTTTTTCTACGGGACGAGGGAGCGCCATGCCGATCACGAACCAGCAAGTAGCGGGGCACGTGTTCCTGCAGCAGATGTACTCGGACTCATACTTTCCCGATCACGTCGTCGACAAGGGCAGTGCGATTCTGCTGCGGCTGTGCGAGCGGATCGAGGCTGAGCAGCCGCCGAATCTGGACGCTCTGTATGCGCTCACCCACGCCGCAACGGAAGAGTTCAACAGTCTGGAAGCGGAGTTCGCGGCAGCCGGGAGCGAAATCGAGACGGTTGCGCGTGAGGTCATCGCTGAAAACTTCTGGTTCGTCGCGTCGGCCTACGGCTTCACGGACGCGGATGCAGAAAAGTTGATCGCCACCCGGGACTGGTGAGCGACGACCCGAAGGCCGTCCGCCGGTGCAGCCATTCGTTGGGGGCTGCGGCCGGCACGGTCGTCTCGCAGCGGACGGCGGCCGGCAGCAGAGCGGCTGCGGGGCGAAAGCGAACCGGGGAGGCGCGGACACCGGCGCGTGCGGCCACTTGCACGGTGCGCAGAACAGCAGGAGACGAATCTCGGTGCAGCTCAACGCGAGCGACACGGATCAGGACTGCCGTCCATCCCGCAAGCGGAATTCCCATGTCGCCCGGCCGGTTGTCATAAGTATGCGGTCCGTCGACGTGCTCGTTATCGGTGCTGGTCAGGCTGGCCTTTCGGCTGCCTACCATCTACAGCGCCGCGGGTTCGTGCCCGTTACGCGAGCGTCCGGAGACGACCGCACGTTCGTGGTGCTCGACGCGGAGGACGGGCCGGGCGGCGCATGGCAGCATCGTTGGGCTTCGCTGAAGATGGCGACGGTCAACGGCATCTACGAGTTGCCGGGGTTTCCCGTGCCGCCCGCGGATCCGAACGCCAGCAGCCGTGACGTCCTCCCCGCCTACTTCGCCGACTATGAGCAGCGCTTCGCCCTCCATGTGCAGCGTCCCGTCCGCGTGCAGGCCGTGCGCCGCCCAACGACGCCGGACGGCACGGAAACGGACGGCCCGCTGATTGTCGAGACGGATGTCGAGACCTGGTCCGCCGGCCACGTCATCAACGCCACCGGCACCTGGACGCGCCCCCACTGGCCGTACTACCCCGGCAGGGAGAAGTTCCGCGGACGCCAACTGCACGTCCACGACTACGTGTCGGCCGACGAGTTCGCCGGCAAACGGGTCGTGATCGTCGGTGCGGGGATCTCCGCGACCCAGCTGCTCGAAGAGATCTCACACGTCGCCGACACGTTCTGGGTTACGCGCGCCGAACCCGTATGGGAAGACCGCTTCGACACACCCACGATCGTGGCCGCGCTCGCCCGCGCGGAAGAGCGCGTCCGCGAGGGCCTGCCGCCGCAGAGCATCGTGCGGGTGACGGGCATGCATCGCACACCGTGGACGGAGCGGGCCGAAGCACGGGGCGTCCTGGTACGGCATCCGATGTTCACCCGCATCGAGGAGCACGGCGTGCGCATGCCGGACGGCTCGTTCGAGCCCGCCGACGTCATCCTGTGGGCGACCGGCTTCCGAGCGGAACTCCGGCACCTCGCTCCCCTGCGCCTGCGCACCCCGCAGGGCGGCATCCGTGTCGCGAACGGCAGATCGATCGATGAACCGCGCTTGTTCGTCATCGGCTACGGGCCATCGCAGTCGACGGTCGGCGCCAACCGCGCGGGACGGGACGCCGTCATCGCGATCCTGTCCGACCCGACGGCCGTGGCGGCCCCGGCCGTCGCGTCTTGACAGAGCTGGTGGCTGCTTCGATGTCGGCGAGTCGGCGCGGGGGGCGACTGCCGGACGTCTGATCACCAGCGGATGCCGCACCCTGCGCTTCCCCGACGCTCGGTTCCGAATCTCCCCTCCCCCAACGGGCACAAGCGCACTAATGGCACGAAAGGGGATAAATCCCCGCACCTCGAACGGGCTCGCTTCGCTTGAGAATCACGCAAAGCTGGGCACGCGTGCCCTATGGGGACGGCGGCGGCCGGGTCGGCGGGCAAACCTGTCTCGTACCCGATATCCCCTGATAGATCGGCAAAAGGCCGCACGTTATGGTGATCATTGCGCCGGGAGCCGCAGCAGCGCGCCTCCCCTAGAACCACGACCGAGAGGATCCGCGCCCGGGCCAGCCGACGCGCGAAGCCACCATGAAGAGCACCACGAGGACCATCGCCGCCCTCGCCGCAGGAGCGGCCGCCCTGTTCACGCTGACCGCATGCGGAAGCGGCCCCAGCGGCACCTATTACAGCGAGGGGAAGAGCGAGCACCTGGCCCGCATCATCGTCGACGGTGATGACGTCACCTTCGAGACGTTCAGGTGCAACGGCCGCGAGAAACACACCAGGAGCCGGGGCGTGCTCAGCGACGAGGGTAAGGCCGTCTCGTGGACGGAGAAAGGCCGTTATAGGGGTTCGGACCCGTTCATCGCGAGTTCCGACGGAGACGTCGTGACGATGGGCAAGCTGACCTTCTCCAAGGAGGGCACCGACGAGGCGAAGGAACTGATCGCCTGGTACGAGGAGTTCTGCACCAGGGAGGACAGCGACTGGGAGAACCCGCTCTAGCACGTACACCTCTCCTGACGGAAGAAACGCGCAGGGGACCCAGAGAATGCAGCGCCTCGCGCCTGGGATCGTCCTGTCCCGCGCCGACAACGGTCGCGCGGGACGGGAGGCCGTCATCACAAGCCCGTCCGCCCCGGCTGCCCTGAGCACTCCCGCTTTTCCCGCTGAAAGCACCGACCACATCACACCCCCGGTGCGCCGGACGCGCAAGGTCGGGTGATCACCACGATGCTCCAGGACGGAACCGCCGCCGACCTCCTCCGGAAACGGTTCGGACCCAGCGGGCCGCCCAGCGGGCTTGAGCTGGTCGAGGAGGTACCCCAGTTCGAGGGCTGCTCGTAATGTCGGTCCCGGTGGTTATGGTCGGAGGGTGGCTGAGGAGCAGCGGGTTGTCTGGGACGAGCTCTTGGCGGCGGGGTTCCTGCACGGGGTGCGGGAGGCCCACCGCGAGGCGACGGTGGCCCTGTTCAACGGGCTGAGCCGGGAGGCCGGTTTCAAGGAGCGGACGTACGGCGTCGGTGCGTTCGAGCTGCTCGGAAGCCACCTCGACCGTGTCTTCGGCCGCGACGACCTGCCGCAGAAGGTCGTCCGGGACGACCTCAACGGCTCCCCTGGCTGGCGCTACGGCCCCTACCGCGTCCTGCTCAAGCGGCACGAGTTCGGCAACGTCCGCGGCATCCGCTGGGACCGCGACAGCCCCACCAAGCAGGCCGTCGCACGTCAGGGCTTCGTCGACGACCCGCAACTCACCCTGCCGCTGGGCCTCGAAGCGCGCGACACGCCCGGGGTCGTCACGTTGGTCCTCGCCCACAGCGCCACCGACGAGCCACTGGAGATGGAGCTCTTCCTGGGCCGCCCCAGATGGAACGCGGACGGCGGTACCGCCTGGCACTGGGTGAAGGCCGTGGACGACACCCTCGGCCGCGATCCACGTCGTAAGCTCGTCGAGCGGACGATGCCGCTCTGGGACGACCACCAGGACGTCCCCATGCGGCTCCGCGGGGAGACGAAGACGGCCTAAGCAAAGGGTGGCGCGGGGTGCTGTTCGACTGCGAGCGGCTGACGCTTGCCCGGCGGCTGCGGGGCATGCGCAAGAACCAGCTCGCGCAGGCCGTGGGGACGACGCCGAAAGCGATCGGGCAGTACGAGGCGGGCGTGCAACGTCCGGAGGAGCCGACGCTGCGGCGCCTGGCGATCGCGCTGGGCGTGCCGGTCGCGTTCTTCCAAGCCGGCCGCAGCCCCGTCTCCATGGACGGGGCGCACTTCCGCTCCCTGCGCTCGACCAGCCAGATCGAGCGCGACCAGGCCCTCGCGTACGGGCGCATCGCCACCGATGTCGTCGCCGTCCTGGAGACCCTCGTCGACTTCCCCGCGGTGGCACTGCCCGAGCACCCCGTCCCGCCGGACGAGATCGCCGGGAGCGGGCCCGTGGAGGCCGCGCGGCTGACCCGCAAGGCCCTGCTGGACGAGGCGGGCCCGGTCCCGCACGTCGTCCGCCTGCTGGAGGCGAACGGCGTCATCGTGCTCGTCCTCCCGGAGGCCGCCGAGCGGGTCGACGCGTTCAGTGTGGGCGTTCATCCGCGGCCGATGGTCTTCTTCAATCCGGCCAAGGGCGATTACTGGCGCAACCGGTTCGACGCCGCCCATGAGCTGGGGCACCTGGTGATGCACGCCGATGCCGAACCCGGGGAAAAGGTCGTCGAGGACCAGGCGCACAGGTTCGCAGCAGAATTCCTGATGCCGGCGGACGACATCGCCGGGGAATTGCCCGCACACGCCGATTGGGAGCGGCTCGCCGTCCTGAAAACAGCGTGGGGTGTCAGCATGGCGGCGCTGCTCTACCGGGCGCGCACGCTCGGAATCATGACCGAGACCGCGTACCGCAACGCGATGAGCACGCTGAGTTCGCGCGGATGGCGGCGCCATGAACCCGGGCCTTCACAGCCCCTTGAGCAGCCGACAATGCTGACGCGCGCGATCGAAATCGTGCACCGTGCGGGGACGGACCGTGACGGGGTCGCCGAACGGGCGCGCGTGACGAGGGCCGATTTGGACGCGCTCATCCCGATGCGGTAATACCGCCCCGATTGGAACGGTCCCTAAAGGGTATTTAGCGACGCCGGCCATCAGCGTTGAGTTACATATCTCTGACCGGAGGTTCCCTGCGCGTCCGCCATTGTCTGTGAGACCCTCCGAGGGTTGCCGGGACAGATGAGGAGCTGGGAAGCCCGTGCTCGACAATCGGCAGGCCGGCCATAACTCGACCGCGCTCCGCATGCAGATCGGTGCGCGGCTGCGGCGCATGCGCGAGGAGAAGGGGATCGGCCGGGCCGAGGCCGGGCGGGCGATCCGCGGGTCCGCCTCCAAGATGAGCCGCCTCGAACTCGGCCGGCACGGATTCAAGATGCGCGACATCACCGACCTGCTCGACCTGTACGGCGTCCGCGACGCCGACGAGCGCGCGTCCCTCATCGAGCTCGCCGAGCAGGCCCGCAAGCCCGGCTGGTGGCAGAGCTACGGCGAGGCCGTGCCGAGCTGGTTCGAGCAGTACCTCGGGCTGGAGCAGTCCGCGTCGACGATCCGCAACTACGAGGTGCAGTACGTCCCCGGGCTGCTGCAGACCGCCGACTACGCGCGGGCGGTCATCGCGCTGGAGCACCACGACGCGGCGTACGAGGGCTTCGACCGGCGCCTCTGCCTGCGGATGTCGAGGCAGCGGATCCTGCACCGGCCCATCGCCCCGGTCCGGTTCTGGACGGTCATCGACGAGGCGGCGCTGCGCCGGCCGATCGGCGGGCCGGAGACGATGCGCGCCCAGATCGAGCACCTGATCGCGGTGTCGGAGGGCATGCCGAACGTGAAGATCCAGGTCCTGCCGTTCGCGGCGGGCGGCCACCTGGCCCTCGGCGGCCCGATCACGATCGTCCGGTTCGCCGAGCACGACCTCCCCGACATGGTCTACCTCGAACAGCTCACCGGAGCCCGCTACCCCGAGGGCCAGGAGGCCGCGCGTTACCAGGAGATCATGGACCTCCTCGGCATCCGCGCCGCCCAGCCCGCCACCACCACGGCGTTCCTCAAGGACCTGCTGAACGACTTCTGACACCCCGGCGGCCGCCGCGCGGCACCGGGAAGCCCCACCAAGGCCCACCGGGTGCGTTGACTTGCGGCGTGTTGCCCTTTCCGGGATCCCGGAAAGGGCAACACGCCGCAAGTCGACGAGTAGCAGGCCGGGTGTGGACGCCGCACTAGTGGCCGAACCAGGACCAGGCGCGGGCCTTGGTCTCCTTGGCGTTGACGCGGACGGACCTGTAGGCGGCCGGGTCGACGAGGCCCCCGGACGCGCACGCCTGCTGGTAGAGCTGGTCGGAGACGACCAGGCCGAGTTCGGCGCCGGTACCGGCGAAGGCGCGCTTGAACGCGGGCGCTTCCAGCAGCCGGAACAGGTGGACGAGCGACCGCCCGGCGACACCGTGGGCGTCGCGGTGGACGAGCCCGAAGTGGACGGCCAGCCGGAGCCGCAGCCGCGCGGCGTCGCTGGCAAGGCGGTTGTAGCGGCGCAGGACCGCGGTCAGGTGGTGGGCCAGCGGATCCAGGAAGTCGGTGGCGGGCACCTCGGGCGGGGCGATGATCAGCGCGCCGTCGCCGCGGTCCTCGCGGTGGCAGTCCAGCCAGGGCAGGCGGGTCATCTCGAAGGACTCGACCAGCAGCTGGTACATGTGGCGGCGCACGTGCAGCTGCGCGAGGTCGTCGCGGTCGAGCCTCCCGAAGGAGCCGATGTCCACGGCGAGCAGGGTCGTGTGCATGCTCGGCCCGAATTCGCGCTGCATCGCGACCGGGTCGGGCGGGTGGACGTTCACCGCCCGTCGCGCCCGCCGGGACGGGGACATCTCCGCGGTGGGGTCGGCCTCCATCATGACCGTCCTCCCCTTCTGTCGGACGTGGCAGGCCCCCCGGTGACCACGTCCCCGGTTGCACGGGTGGGGTGGTTCTGCGGGACGTGGCCACCGCCGCCGGAACCGGTGGACGAGCGCCGGCGGCAGCACCGTCCCGCCGAGCACGAATCCGGCCTCGGACCGCATGCGGGAGCGACGGGTGAGCGGCCGTACTCGGGATCGCTCCAGAACTCCAGCAGCTCGGCCTCGGTGAGCTGATCGGGCGGTGCGTGCCGCAGCCGCCGTCCCGTGCGCAGGGACCACGTGGCCACCAGCAGGAACGCCAGGTGCTCGTCGTCGCTGCGCGGTGCCAGCGGGACGGGCTCGGGCCTGAGGCGCCGACCGGGACTCCACGGCTGCCCGGTCTCCGCCTCGAAAAGTGTGATCGTCGACATAGATGGCCTTTTCCGGAAGGTCGAAGATGTCTGTGAGCGTCCAGTACGCCACCGCGCTGGGAGCGCTCGCAGCCGAACCGGTCCATCGGAACCGAACGGAACGACTCGGTGCACGGCCCGCCCGCCCACGCACGACTGACACCGGCCTTGACTCGCAAGCCGGACGGCGTACCCGCGCAGGATGATCTACCGACCAGTATTCGTGAATTGTTTTCGGGCTTCGTTCCGAACCGTTCCGAACCGTTCCGAGTAGTCCCGGTCCGTACCGGCCCATCTCTCTCACCAGGAGGTTCATTCACTGTCGGTGCGAAGTGGAACAATCCAGGACACCGTCCCAGGCACCTCGCAATACTCAGGAATGAGACTATTTACCCCGAGTTTCATGATCGGTAAATGACGATCAGTTAGGCCAGACATGACCGACGAGTCACTTTCCGGCGCCGCGCCGCTCGACGAGTTCATCGACCGGCTCGTCCGGCTGCGCGAGGAGTGCGGCTCGCCCAGCCTGCGGGACCTGGCGACCAGCTCGACGCAGGTGATGGCCCGCTACAAGCAAGAGCACCCGAAGCTGCGGGCGCTGACGGTGACCGCGCTCAGCGACCACCTCGGCCGGCGCCGCATGCGCCTGCCCGCGTGGGGCTGGGTGGCCACCTACGTGCTGGCCTGCCAGGACTACGCGCGGAGGAGCGGAGCCTGCCTGGACGACCCCGGCACGGCGTCCCTGCCCGACTGGCACGAGCACTACCGGGCCGCACGGGTCGGCTCGACGCCTTCTCCACCGCCGCTCTCGGCGCCCGTGCCCGAACCGGCGGCCCTGGCCGCCACCGGGCACGGCGCCGAGGAGACGCCCCGGGACCGCTGCGGCACCTGGTCCTCGTCCGGCGGGTGGCCGGCCGGCGACCGCGCGACGCCGCCCGCCGGCGCCGGCACCGCGAACTCCGCCGACCCCGACGTCCTCGGCCACGACGTCCTCCTCGACGACGCCGAACTGCGGCAGTGGTTAGAGTCGCTGCCCCCTCCCGAACCGCCGCTCGTGAGCCGCTACCGCACGATGTTCGGCTCCCATGGCGTCGACCTGCTGCAGGCCGCCAAGGGCGGTGACCTCGACGCCGCCTGCCGGCTCGGGGTCCTCCTGCTCTGCGAGAACCTGCCGGACGAGGCCCTGCCCTGGCTGCGGTCGGCCGCCGAAGGCGGAGACGTCGTCGCGAAGGTCCTCGTCCACGCCGAATCCGACATGCGCACGGCGATGGCCGCCGAGTGCGCCTACGAGCTCACCCTTCCCGGCTACGACCTCGGCCCGAGGACGCCCGGAACCGCCGCGGGCTCGCGCACCGGCGCCGAGACCTACTACCGGAGCGCGTCGCACAGCGACCACCCGGGCGCGACCTACCGCCTTGCCCTGATGTTCCAGGCGCGGGGCGACGACGCCACCGCCGCCGACCTGTTCGCACGCGCCGCCGGCCTCGGCCATCCCGAGGCGCGCGACCACCTCGGGCAGCCTGCTGGGCGAGCGGGCAGGACCTCCCGCCCTTCTCCGAACGATTGAGGTGTCGCCGCGGCCCCGACCGCGGCACCCGTGCATCCCGTTATGCGGCGTCTTGCCGGCCCCCGGCTCCCCGAACGCGCAGGTCGGACGGTTCATGATCGAACACATGTTTGACTGCGGGGTTAAAGTGGATGCATGTTTCAAGGGTCGCTGCTGGACGACGGCACGGAGGAGCGCGGTCCGCGGCCACTGGCTGCGGCGCGGCGGACTCCGCTCGCTCACGGCGCCTGGGTGGACCACCTGCCCGCCTGGATTCCCGGCGCGGACGCGCTGTTCGAGCGGCTGCACACGTCCGTGCCGTGGCGCGCCGAGCGTCGGCGCATGTACGACCGGGTCGTGGACGTGCCACGCCTGCTGTCCTTCTACGACGAGGACGACGAGCTGCCCGACCCCGTCCTGGACGAGGCCAAGGCGGCGCTCAACAGGCACTACGCCGCCGAACTCGGGGAGCCCTTCCGGACGGCGGGCCTATGCCTGTACCGCGACGGGCGCGACAGTGTGGCGTGGCACGGCGACCGGATCGGGCGCGGGTCCACGGAGGACACGATGGTCGCCATCCTGTCGGTGGGAACGCCGCGGAGCCTGCTGCTGCGTCCCCGCGGCGGCGGGCAGACCGTCCGCCATGAGCTGGGACACGGCGACCTCATCGTGATGGGCGGCAGTTGCCAGCGGACGTGGGAGCACGCCATCCCGAAGAGCGCCCGCGTGACCGGCCCCCGCATCAGCATCCAGTTCCGCCCCCGCGGCGTCCGCTGACCTGCGACGCGGGAGCCCGGCGGCGCCGTCCCCGGGCGACCTTTCCAGGGACGGCGGCCCGCGTCCACAGGACTCTTATAGGCGAGACGGTGCGCCAACGGTCCAATGAGCTTGAGCTGGGCCACGTCCACCTGGCGACCTCTCTATGGACGACGGCCTGCGTCCACAGGACTGCCGTAGGCGAGGCGGTGCGCCAGGGGTCCGATGAGCTTGAGCCGGGCGGTTCCCTTCCGGGTGACCTGGTACAGGCAATAGGCGCGCAAGGCCAGCGGGACGACGAACCACCCCACTATGTAGACGTTGAACGGCACGTCCTCTGGAGGGATCTCCTCCGAGCCGTACCTGATACCGCTGTACACCAGTAGCGGGATGCTCGCCGTAATGATGTAACCGGTCGTCAGCGCGTCGGTGAGGGCGCTGTGGATCGCGTGGTACCTGACGTTCCGGCTGCGGCCGAGCAGAAGGAACAGGCTGGTGAAGAACGGGAGGAAGTAGGCCAGGACCGAGCCGGCCCGGAGCGCATCGCCCTCAGGCTGGCGCGGCGTCCTTGGAGCGGGCTGCCAGGGCGGCGGTACCGGGCCCTCGGGGAACGGTCTTCCAGGGGACGCCGGGGCGCTCGGCCACGGCATGGTGGACAAC
>NZ_SMKM01000066.1 GCF_004348665.1 Actinomadura sp. GC306
GTCTCGGGCAGGTCGCGGGCCGTCAGCCTGGCCACCGTCGCGGCGTTCACGTCGGCGCCGGCCAGCCGCGCGGCCTGCCGCGCCACCGTCTGCTCGAACAGCGCCCGGACGGTGCGGGCGTAGGCGAACCCCGGGTCGTCGCGCAGCCGCTCGAACCGGCTGAGCAGCTCGACGCGCAGTTCCTCGTCCAGCATGTACAGGTCGCGTTCGGCGTAGGTCTGGAAGAGCCGGACCAGGTCGCGGTCGCCCATTCCGGTGAACTCCAGGATCCGGCCGAACTCGGCGCGGAAGGCGGGGTTTCCGGCGAGGAACCCCTCCATCTCCGCCGCCGGGCTGGAGCAGACGACCAGGAACCGGCCCATGCCCTGCCCCTGCCCGCCGCCCGGGTTCATCCGGCGGAGCAGCTCGCCGACGACGGCCGGGCTCCGGTCGAGCCGGTGCGCGTCCTGGATGAGCAGCACGCCGCCGAGCGCCTGCTCGACCATGCTCGCCACCCGGCGCTCGGTGTCGACCCGGTCCCGTCCGGCCAGGTGCACCGGGCGGCAGGCGACGACGTGCCCGGAGCCGAGCAGCCCGAGCGCCGCGTAGATGCCGCCGACGAGGCCCGCCACGGTCGTCTTGCCGGTGCCGGACGGCCCCACGAAGATCAGGTGCCGCGTCTCGCCGCCGCCGACCCCGTACCTCGCGCGGTCGGCCGCGAGCCGCGCCTCATCGGCGAGTTCGTGGACGGCGGCCTTGACGTCGTCCAGCCCGGTGAGCTGGTCGAGCCGCCGCAGGTAGCCGCCGATGTCGCCGGGCGGGCGCAGCGCCGGCTCGATGCCCTCGGCGACGCCCGCGAGGTCGTCGGGGGTCAGCACGAGCCGGTCGTGGGACGCCCCCGCCCGCTCCATGTTCCGCTGCGCCGCCTGGTCCAGGTACGTTTCGACCAGGCGCGCGTTGACCAGGTCGCCCGGCCCGCGGAGCCGGTTCAGGTCCTCCCGGACGACCTCCAGCGCCGACGCGCCGATGGTGACGCGCCGCTCGTCGGCCAGCAGGTGCAGCAGCGTCATCCGGTTGTCGAGGTCGCTGAAGTCGGGCAGCCGGTGGACGCGGAACGCCTGCACGAGCTTCGGGTGCTCGCGCAGGAGGCGCTTGTACGCCTGCGGCTCGCAGGTCGCGATCAGGGGCGTCGTGTTCACCGGGTCGCGGCGGGCCCGGCGGACCGCGCCGACGACCGCCGCCGGGTCGGCCGCGTCGAAGATCGCCGCGTCCAGCCGCTCGAAGAGGATCACCGGGCCCGGCTGGGCGAGGAGCTGCCCGATGCGCTCGGCGGGGGCGTCCCGGACGTCCTCGGCGTCGTGCGCGCGGATCGAGCCGTCGCCGAGGCCCGCGTTGGCGAGCGTCAGCGCGATCATCCTGGCCAGCCGGCGCTGCCCCGAGTGCGGCCCGCCGACCAGGAGCGCGCCCGGCAGCCCCGACCCGATGGAGCTGGGCGCGCCGTCCACCCTGGTCTGCTCGATGGCCGAGCCCGCCGGGGCGTTCCACTCCTGGGCCTGCGCCCGGAGGTCGCCCAGGAGCGGTGTCGCGTCGTGGTCGCCGTACACGAACCCGAACCCGAACCGTTCCAGGACGCGGCGCGTGCTGCGGTCGCTCGGGGGCGGAATCTCGTGGACGGGCTGGTCCGGCGAGGGCGTGTCGTCCAGGAAGTCGAAGTCGCCGACCATGGTCTTGGACATGACGGCTGTGCCCGGCGGCACCCCTCCGGGGACGGCCGGATCGACGGACGTGTCCTCCTGCGGGAGGTCGTCCAGGTCGTCGGCTCCCAGGATGCGCGTGCCGGGCGGCCCCTGGGCGGGCGGCTGCCGTACGGGCGACGCGGGCGCGCCGGGCCGGGGGCCCGGGTCGTCCTCGACACGGGTGGAGTTCGGGTCGAACGCCGTGGGCGCCGCCTGCTGCACCTGCTGCCGGGCCTGCTGCTGGCCCTGCTGCTGCGGCTCCGGCTGCGGGATCGGCGGGGCCTGGTTCTGCTCCGCCTGCTGCGGGGGCGGCGGCTGCGCGGGAGCGGAACCGGCCGGCTGGTAACCGAGCTGCGTGTACGGGGGCATGACGTTCTCGCCCCCGGCCTGCTCCTCGGGAGGCGAGTACCCGGCGGGCTGCGGCGGCGCGGCGGGCTGCCGTTCGGGCGCCGCAGGCGATGGTGGGGCAGGACTCTGCATCGGGGCGGGGCGCTGGAAACCCAGCTCGGTGTAGGGCGGTGCGGCGTTCGGCTCGTCCGCGTCGTCACCGGCGGACGGCGGCGGAGCGGACGCGGCGAACGCCGCCTCCTGCCCCTGCCCGGGCCCCGGCGGCGGGGACGGCGGCTCGTGCGGCGGCGCGGCGGCGCCGGGCGCGCCGGGCGCGTCCCCCTGGCCGGGCTGCGCGGGCGGCTGGACGAACGGCCGGTCGGGACCGGAAGGCGTCGCCTTGGGCTGCGGGGACGCGCCCGGCGCGATCCCCGGCTGGCTCTGCATGCCGACCATGGGCGAGGGCGCCGGGCTGGGCGGCGGCGTCACGGTCGGGGTGACGGCCGTCGCGCGGGCCCGGCCGCGGCCGATGATCCCCGCGATGATCGCGGTCGGGACCGGGAAGCCGCGCGGCCGGGCGGGCATCCCGCCGAGCCTGCACCAGGCCAGGTCGACCTCGTACATCGCCGCCAGCAGCGACTCGGCGCCCGAGCCGGAGCCGGCCGCCGAGCGCAGCGGTTCGGGGAGGCGCATGTCCTGCGGCCACAGCCGGCGGAGGGGGTGGCCCTTCTGCTCCGACACCGCCTGCACCGTGTAGCGGATCTCGGGGTCCAGCCAGGGGACGATGTTGCCCACCATGTCCTTGCGGACGACGTCGAGGTCGGCGGCGAGCAGCGCCGCGGCGACCAGGCGCGGCTCGACGTAGGCGGGGTCGGCTGGGTCGCCGGCGAGACCCGCTATCAGCTCGCTGAGCGTGTAGAAGGCGTGCCGGAAGCCGTCCCCCGGCGAACTCTCGTTCCGGAGTGCGGGCACCAGGTTCGGCGGGCAGCGGGTGAGCCACTGCTGGACGATCGCCTGGTCGCCGTAGGGCAGCGCGCCGTAGTCGACGGTCGGGTTGGCGAGGGTGGTGCCGAGGATCGCGAGCAGCGCGTCCGCGCGGGCCTGGTACCGGACGTCGTCGCGCAGCGCGCTGGCGACGGCCCACATCGTCCGCAGGACGACGACCGCCGCGTCCACCCGGCTGGCCCGCAGGCGCTCGGCGTAGAGGGCGACCAGCGTCTCCAGCGGGGGCGGGGTGAGCCAGCGGGGGCCGTCCACCTCCGGCAGGGGCTTGGCCCGGTACGGGTTCCAGAGGTCGAGCATCTGCGGGTCGAGCCGCGAGTCGAACACCGGCGCCGGCGCGCACCACAGCATCACGCCCCAGGCCGCGACCACGGTGGACGGGGTGCCGCCGGCGAACTCCGGCCACCAGTGCGGGTACTCCGGCGCGGGCAGCGCCGCCGCCGACTCGACCGTCGAGCGGACGCGGGAGGACACCTCGGACGCGAAGCCGTGCCCGACGAACGTCAGGCCGCCCGGCGGGTCGTAGGAGAAGTCGGGCCCGGCCGGGACGACGTGCGGCGGCAGGTTGGGCACCTGCCCGGGGGCCTGCTGCGCGGGCCGGGCCGCCATCCGGACGGCGGGCGTGCGCGGCGGCGGGCACAGGTACCACTGCCCGTCGGACGGGTGCAGCCGGTACCAGCGGGCCCACGCGCCGAACAGCCACCAGGTGCCGTCGGGGAGGGCGAGCATGCGCCCGCCGATCGCGTGATGGCGTTGCTGAGGAGGCGCCGACGGCCACCACGCGGCGGCCACCATCGCCCTCGTGTCCCGCTCTGCCTCCGCGAACGGATCCTGCCCCATCTGGGGGCTGGGCGGCGGAGCACTGCCATAGCCCGGTCCCCACACCACGATCGTCATCGTAGTCAGCCGGAGCGGACGGGGGCGCCCCTCACCGGCTGATTCCCGGCATTACCGGAGGTCGTCAAGCCCTCAAACCAGGCGGGGACGGCCGGTTCCGGCTTTCGCCGCCCGCCTGGTCAGTGCCACTCGGCGGTGCGGTGCCGCTGCGCCTTGGTGACGTACACCTCGGACGTGTGCTTCAGGACGAGCCGGTCGTCGTCGGTCAGCTCCCGGACGATCCTGCCCGGCGTCCCCGCGACGAGCACGCCGGAGGGGATCTGCTTGCCGGGCGGCACCAGCGCGCCCGCCGCGATCAGCGTCCCGGAGCCGATCCGGGCGCCGTTCAGGACGATCGCGCCGATCCCGATGAGCGAGCCGGCCTCGACGTGCGCGCCGTGCACCATCGCCTTGTGCCCGAGGCTGACCCGGTCCTCCAGGACGGCTGGCGTCCCCGGGTCGGCGTGCAGGCAGCTGAGGTCCTGGATGTTGCACTCCTCGCCGACGACGATCTCCGCGTCGTCGCCGCGCAGCACCGAGCCGTACCAGACGCTCGACGCGCGGCCCAGCGTCACCTGGCCGATGACGACCGCGCCCGGCGCGACCCACGCATCGGGGTGGATGTCCGGCCGGTCCTCACCCAACGTTCCCACGTAGCTCATGCGGCCGATGCTAGGCGGCGGCCCGGCCGGTTCCGGACGGGACCCCGCCACCCCCGCGCGCGAAGTTTGGGCGGATTGGATAGTTTGTCGGGCCTACCCAGGTGAAGAAACTGCAGCGAGAAGCGCGTTCCGGTTGCGCGAATGGGGTGGACCGGACGAGAGTCGTTCGTACGTTTCCACATGTGGACCCGCTGACAGGCGGGTGAGGATGTTATCGCGACCGACCCTGACGGGGTGATGGCCCCGCCAACGACCCCCCAAGGCACCATGAGCAACGAAGCCGAAATCCTGCCGAATCTCCTCCAAGAAGAGTCCTTCGAGATCGTCATGCGCGGCTACAACCGCCGCCAGGTCGACGACTACATCGCCCGCGCCCAGCAGAAGCACCGGGAGCTGGAGGCGCGGCTCGCCCGGGCCCAGGACGACGTCGAGCGCATCCGCCGCGAGATGGCCGAGCTCCGGGAGGCGCGCAAGCCGACCGGCGACGACCTGAGCGACCGGCTCCGCCAGATCATCAACCTCGCCGAGGACGAGGCCCAGGACAAGGTGGCCGAGGCCGAGGCCAAGGGGTCGGAGATCCGCAAGGACGCCGAGCTGGAGTCCAAGCGCATCATCGACGACGCCCGCGCCCACGCCGAGAAGAACCTGACCCAGGCCCAGGACAAGGCCGAGTCCGTGCTCGCCTCCGCCAAGAAGGAGTCCGAGAGCATCCTGTCGGGCGCCAAGCAGGAGGCCGAGCAGACGGTGAGCAGCGCGCGGCTGGAGGCCGAGCGCACCCTCACCGCGTCCGAGCGCCGCGCCAGCGTGATCAACGAGGGCGCGACGCAGCGGCTGACGTCGCTCACCAAGAACCACACGCAGGCCCTGCAGCGCCTCACCGAGATCAGCGAGACGCTGCACCGGCTGCTGACCGCCGAGAACGAGGCGGGCCCGCTGGAGAAGATGGTCGAGGACGCCGTCCGGCAGAGCGCGCCCCGCAAGCAGCAGCCCGCGCCGGCCCAGCCGCCGCAGGGCCAGCCGCCGCAGGGCCAGCCCGCCCCGGCCAAGTCCGGGCAGCCGGGGCAGCCCGCGCCCGCGCAGCCCGCGCAGCCCGCGCAGTCGCCCGCGTCCGGCCCGCAGCCCGGGGCCGGCGCGAAGCCGGTCCCGCCCGCGCCGAAGCCGGCCCAGGCACCGCCGCCCCCGGCCCCCGCGCAGCAGGGTCCGCCGGCGATGAAGAAGCCCGAACCGGCCGCCGCCCGGGACGGCGACTCCCCCGCGCCGCCGCAGCCCAAGCCCGTCCGGCCCGCCGAGGAGCCCGGCGGCCCCCTCCCGCAGCAGCCGCCGTCCCGCGGTCCCATCGAGCTGTAGCCGTCCGCTCGGAGACGTCAGACGGTCGCGGTCCCACGGTGCGCCCGGTCCCTGTGGCCGGGCGCACCGTTTCGTTTTCGCGGTGCTTCCTCCCTAAGATCGCGGAGGTGAGCAAGAGGAGGACCCACGCGCGCGGCGGCACCGCCCGCCCGATCCGGCTCCTCGGCGACCCGGTGCTGCGCACCCAGTGCGATCCCGTCCGCACGTTCGACGCCGCGCTGGAACGCCTCGTCGACGACATGTTCGTCACCATGTACGAGGAGAACGGCGCCGGCGTGGCGGCCAACCAGGTGGGGGTCGGCCTGCGGGTCTTCGTGTACGACGTCGAGGACGACCGCGGCCGCCGGCACGTCGGGCACGTCGTGAACCCGAAGCTCGTGGCCACCGGCGGCGAGACGCTGGTCGAGCCCGAGGGCTGCCTGTCCCTCCCCGGCCTGCGGTTCGACACCCCGCGGTACGCGCACGCCGCCGTCGAGGGCGTGGACGTGAAGGGCAGGCCCGTGCGCGTCGAGGGCAGCGGCTACTTCGCCCGCTGCCTCCAGCACGAGTGCGGGCACCTCGACGGCCGCGTCTACATCGACGTCCTGTCCGGCGACGTGCGCCGCGAAGCGATGCGGGCCCTGCGCGACCTGCGGCGATAGCCGGCGCGGCACGCGCTTCAACCCTGGGCGGGACGGGGACGAACCACTCACCCGATCCTCTGCGGGCTTTCAGGGGACGTTCAGGTTCGGGTGGGAACCTCTGCGGTGATTGTGGAGGGGGACTGTGCCATTGGTTGATCGAACGGCGAACGGCGGCGGTAAGGCCGAGGCGACCCTGCTCGTCGTGGAGGACGAGCCGAACATCCTGGAACTGCTCGCCGGCAGCCTGCGCTTCACCGGGTTCGACGTGGTCACCGCCACCAACGGCGCCGACGCCGTCCAGTCGGCGCGGCGGCACCGGCCGGACCTGATCGTCCTGGACGTGATGCTGCCCGACATCGACGGGTTCGACGTGGCCCGGCGGCTGCGGTCCGGCGGCGACCATACGCCGGTCCTCTTCCTCACCGCCCGCGACGCCGTCCAGGACCGCATCAAGGGCCTGACGATCGGCGGGGACGACTACGTCACCAAGCCGTTCAGCCTGGAGGAGGTCATCGCCCGCATCCGCGCCGTGCTGCGCCGGTTCCGCGGCGGGGTGGCCGAGCCGACGCCGCGGATGGTGTTCGCCGACGTCGAGCTGGACGAGGACAGCCACGAGGTGTGGCGCGGCGGCCGCGCGATCCAGCTGTCGCCGACCGAGTTCAAGCTGCTGCGCTACTTCATGGCCAACGCGGGGCGCGTCGTGTCGAAGGCGCAGATCCTCGACCACGTCTGGAACTACGACTTCCGCGGCGACGCGGGGATCGTCGAATCGTACGTGTCGGCCCTGCGGCGCAAGGTCGACAACGCCGAGCCGCGACTCATCCACACCCTGCGCGGTGTGGGCTACGTCCTGCGCGAGCCGGCGAGACCCGGCTGATGCCCGCGCGGGTCCCGGCGTCCGGCGCCGGTGCTCCCCCGTCGCCGGCGGCGGAACGCGCGGGCGGCGACCGGCCCCGGTGGCCGCGGAACGGGCTCGACCGCCTGTGGGGGCGGACGTCGCTGCGCGTCAAGCTCGTCGCGGGGATGCTCGTCATCGCCACCATCGGCATGACGGTGATGGCCGCGGCGAGCGCGTCGGTGCTGCGGCAGTACCTGGTGGGGCGGGCCGACGACCAGTTGCGCGGCTCCGTCGGCAGGACGATGGCCCAGGTCGCCGAGCACCTGCCGGAGCTGGAGGAGGGGCAGACCCGGTTCACGTACCGGATCCCGAGCGAGGTCTACGGGCAGATCCGGGTCAACGACGGCCGCACGGTCGGGCAGAACCCGGCGTGGAGCGAGTCCGGCCACCCGCACCTCCCGGAGGACCTGTCCGGCCGGCTCGACGAGCCGTTCACCGTCTCCGGGACCGGCGGTTCCGGCTCGTCGTGGCGGATCCTGGCCGAGCCCATCCCGGAAAGCGACGGGGCGGTCCTCGTCCTCGCGTTCAGCCTGGAGGAGGTCGACCGGACCGTCCGCCGGCTCGTGGTGATCGACGCGATCGTGGGGCTGCTGGTACTGGTCGGCCTGGTCGGGCTCGGGGTCTGGGTGGTCCGGGCGAGCCTGCGCCCGCTCGCCGAGATCGAGGAGACGGCGGGCGCGATCGCCGCCGGGGATCTGGCGCGCCGCGTCCCGCAGACCGATTCCCGCACCGAGATGGGGCGGCTCGGCCAGTCGCTGAACGCGATGCTCACGCAGATCGAGACGGCCTTCCGCGCCCGCGCCGAGTCGGAGGCGGCGGCGCGGCGGTCGGAGCGGACGGCGCTGCGGTCGGAGGAGCGGATGCGGCGGTTCGTCGCGGACGCCAGCCACGAGCTGCGCACCCCGCTGACGGCGATCCGCGGGTTCGCCGAGTTCTACCGGCAGGGCGCCGCCCGCACCCCCGGGGAGCTGGACCGGCTGATCGGCCGGATCGAGCAGACCGCGTCCCGGATGGGGCTGCTCGTGGAGGACCTGCTGCTGCTCGCCCGGCTGGACCGGCAGCGCCCGATCGAGCGGCGCCCGGTGGACCTGCTCGCCGTCGCCGCCGACTCTGTCCAGGAGGCGAGAGTCCTCGCACCCGAGCGCACGATCGACCTCACGGTCGAGGGAGGTCTGGCGTACCAGGTGCTGGGGGACGAGCCGCGGCTGCGCCAGGTGCTCGGGAACCTGCTGACCAACGCGATCGTGCACACCCCCGAGGGGACGGCGGTCGAGGTGCGCCTCGAACCCGGCACGCTGCGCGACGCCCCGGCGGCGGTCGTCGAGGTCGCCGACAGGGGGCCCGGCCTGTCCCCCGAGCACGCGGAACGCGTCTTCGAGCGGTTCTACCGCGCGGACGAGGCCCGCTCGCGGGAGGGCGGCGGCGCGGGCCTCGGCCTCGCCATCGTCGCCGCGCTCGTCGCGGCCCACGAAGGGCTGGTGGAGGCCGACTCCACCCCGGGCGAGGGCGCCACGTTCCGGGTCGTGCTGCCGCTGGACGAGGACTGATCTTCGGGACGTATACGTCTCTTAGCGACCGTGATGTCCTCGTTCAGGAAGCTTCCAGGTACGTCGGGTTAGGTGTCCGTACAGGGCGCGCCCCGGTCCCCCCAGGGAACGGGAACCCGCGCCCTGGCCAGCTTCGGCACGACCCCCGTGGTCGGCGGGAACGCGGCCGGGGAGACGGCGCGCCGCGCGTCCTCCGGTCGCGGGTCCGGGCGGTACCCCGCTTCCCAGGCGTACCGCTTTCAGGATGCTTTCAGGTTCGTTCCAGGCGGGCTACAGCCTGGCGCAGCAGTCTGCAAAGTGATCCGGACCCCCGGGCTGACCCGGGACGCCGTCCGGCCAGGCTCTGGGGGGAGCGGGCGGACGGACGGCGACCGGGCCAGAAGGTCCCTTCCAACCGGGCCGGGTGGGGAGGGACCCAGTAAGGGAGAGCGGCCGCGTGGCTACCCTGTGGGTCACGCGGCCGCATCCTCTCCGCCGGCGGACGGTCCCCCCTGTGCCCCGCCGGTCCCCTGCGTGCTGACCGAGATCGCGGGCCGCCGGTTCATCTTCGCCAGCATCTGCCGCGTGGCGGTCATGTAGACGTCCCGGGGCATCGTCCGGACGCGCAGCGGCAGCCGCGGGTACACCACCTGGAGCGTCTTGATCAGCAGCCGGAACCGCAGCTGCCGCCCGGCGTTCCACTTCCACCCGTACTGCTCGCGGATCGGCGCCGGCATCAGCCCGGCGGTGAGCAGCCGGACCGCCGCGAGCCCCGGGGCGCTCAGCGGGCCGCCCGGCAGCTTGGGGTAGAGCACCTGGTCGGCGACGAGCCGGGACGTGTCGTTGACCTGCAGGGTGTTGAGCATGTTCGCGTAGTACTCGCGGAAGTCCTCGTACGTCTCCGGCATCCGCTCCTCGGGGCAGCCCAGGATCGTCGCGTAGATCTTGGTCTGCTCGTAGAACTCCGCGAGCTCCGCCCGGCTCAGCGTCCGCCGGAAGAGCAGCTGGTAGAACTGGGCGGCCACGGCGAACAGGGTGGCCGCGACCCACACCTGCAGTTCCGGGTCGTTCGCCTCGTAGTCGGGCCCGGTGACGGCTTCGTGCCCCTTCGTCACGAGGGCGCTGAGGGCTTCGGCCTCCTCCCGCGTTCCGAACTGCACGGTGTAGACCCAGCCCATGGTGTTGCGCAGCCTTCGCGACGGGTCGTCCGCCGTGTAGCTGTGGTCGAAGACGCCCTGGCCGACCTTGGGGTGGGCGGTCTGCAGCAGGGACGCGGCGCCGCCCGCGGCGATGAGCACCCCCTCGCGGCCGATGACGCGGATGAGATCGTCGTCTCGAAACAGTCCTTCGGTCATGCCGATCATTGTAAGTAAGTACTTGCAGTTGTCGTTGACCGGGGTGAAACTCCGGCGACAGGATCAGCGGTCGGCTGCGACAATGGGTACATGCCCGACGAACTACAGGTCAGTGGCTCGGTCGCCATCCCGGAGTCCGAGCTGAACTGGCGTTTCTCCCGCTCCTCGGGGCCGGGCGGGCAGCACGTCAACACCAGCGCCACCGCCGCCGAGCTGTCGTTCGACGTCGCGAACTCCCCGTCCCTCCCCGAGCACCTCAGGGCCCGCGCCCTCGACCGCCTCGCCGGCCGGCTGGTCCGCGGCGTGCTGACCGTCCGCGCCGAGGAGTACCGCTCCCAGCTCCGCAACCGCGACGCGGCCCGCACCCGCCTGGCCGCCCTGCTGGCCGACGCGACGGCCCCGCCGCCGAAGAAGCGCATCCCCAAGAAGGTCCCGCGCGGCATCAACGAGCGCCGCCTGGAGAACAAGAAGCGCCGCTCCGCCGTCAAGCGCCAGCGCTCCAGCCGCTGGGACTGACCGGCGGCGGGACCGGGGCCCCGCCCTAGTGGCGGGCCCCCGCGTGCTCCTTCTGGACCGTCTCCGACCCGTTCAGGCTGTGCCGGAGGTTCTCCCCCTCGATGTCGAGGTTGGGCAGCGCACGGTCCATCCAGCGCGGCAGCCACCAGGCGGCGCGCCCGAACAGCGACATCACCGCGGGGACGAGCGTCATGCGGACGATGAAGGCGTCGATGAACACCCCGACCGCCAGCGCGAACCCGATCGACTTGATGATGGGGTCCGAGGTGAAGACGAAGCCCGCGAACACCGAGCACATGATGAGGGCCGCCGCGGTGACGACGCGGGCGTTCTCGCCGAGCCCGTTGATGGTGGCCTGGCGCGGCGGGTCGCCGTGGACGAAGTCCTCGCGCATCTTGGAGACCAGGAAGACCTCGTAGTCCATGGCCAGGCCGAACAGGATCCCGATCAGGATGATGGGCAGGAAGCTGATCAGCGGGCCCGGGGTGTCGACGCCGACCAGGGACGCCAGGTGCCCCTGCTGGAAGACGGCGGTCGTGAGGCCGAACGTCGCGCCGACCGTCAGCAGGAACCCGGCCGCCGCCTTCACCGGGACGAGGATCGAGCGGAACACCAGCATCAGCAGCAGGATCGACAGGCCGACCACGAGCAGCAGGTAGACCGGCAGGGCGTCGGCGAGCTTCTCGGAGATGTCGATCCCGAGCGCGGTCGCGCCGGTGAGCGCGAGGTGCGCGCCCTCGACGCCGGCGACCCTGTCGCGGATCTCGTGCACGACCTCCTCGGTGGCGGCGTCGCTGGGCCCGCTCTCGGGGATGACGGCGACGAGCGCGGTCGTGCCCGCCTCGTTGAACCGCGGCGGCGCGACGGAGAGCACGCCGTCCACCTCGCCGATGAGCTGCGCGGTCTGCTGCGTCGCCGCCTGTGCCGCGGCCGGGGTGTCGCCGGTGACGACGGTGATGAGGCGCCCGTTGAACCCGGGGCCGAACCCCTCGCTGGTCAGGTCGTACGCCTGCCGCTGCGGGGAGTCCTCGGCGGCGGTGCCCGCGTCGGGCAGCGCGAGCCGCATGTCCTGGACGGGCAGGGCCAGCGCGCCGAGGGCGAGCACCCCGGCCAGCAGGACGGGGAGGCGCAGGCGGGTGAGGAGGTGTCCCCAGCGGAAGCCGAAGCCATGCTTGGTGGAGCGCCCGGCCGTCCGCTGCTTGCGGGACAGGATCCTGGTGCCGGTGAACGCCAGCACGGCCGGCAGCAGCGTCAGCGCGACGAGGACGGCGACGGCGACCGTGCCGGCGGCCGCGAGCCCCATGGCGGTCAGGAACGGGATGCCGACGACCGACAGCCCGGCGAGGGCGATGACCACGGTGGCCCCGGCGAACACCACGGCGGACCCGGCGGTGCCGATGGCGCGTCCCGCCGCCTCCCGCGCTTCCAGCCCGTCCAGGAGGTTCTGCCGGTAGCGGGACGTGATGAACAGCGAGTAGTCGATGCCGACGGCCAGGCCCAGCATCAGGGCGAGCACGGGTGTCGCGTTGTTCAGGCTGATCACGCCGGTCAGCGCGTACAGCGCGGCCATCCCGACGCCGACCCCGACCAGGGCGTTGACGAGCGTCATCCCGGCGGCCACCAGCGAGCCGAAGGTGATGATCAGCACGATGGCGGCGACGGCGACGCCGATGGCCTCGGTGGCGCTCATGCCGTGCTGCTCCTGGACGACCTCGCCCCCGGCCTCGACGCGCAGGGAGCCGTGGTCGCCCGTGGTGATCTCCTCGAACGCGGTGCGCTGCTCCTCGGTGATGTCGGGCAGCTCGCCGTCGAACAAGACCTCGACGAGCGCGTACCGGCCGTCCGGTGAGACCGACTTGGCCTGGAACGGGTCGACGGCCGCGGCCACGCCGGGTACGGCGTTCGCCTCCCGGACGATGGGCGCCACCCGTTCCGGCGTGAGCCTCTCGCCCTGCGGGGCCGCGATGACGACGGTCCCGGTGGCCTGGGTCGCCTCCGGGAAGCGCGTCTCCAGGGCGTCCATCGCCCGCTGCGACTCGGTGCCGGGCATGCGGAACTCGTTGGAGGTCGGGCCGCTGAACGCGGCCGCGGCCCCGCCGAGCACGCCGAGCAGGACGAGCCAGACGAGGACGACCAGGCCGCGGCGCCCGTAGCACCATCGGCCCAGCCTGTAGAGCAGGGTCGCCATCGGGGAGCGTTTCCTTCCAGGATCGGTGCTGCCGGGTTCGTGTGGCCGGTTCGTGCGGCCGGTTCGGGTGGCCGGTTCGTGTGGCCAAGAGGGGCGGGCGGGCCCGCCGCGCAGGGCGGCGGTGCGCCGGAGCGGGTCAGCCGGCGGCCCGTCCCAGCGCCCGCAGCGCGGTGCCGACCAGCGATTCGCGCAGGGTCGCCTCGTCGAACGGGAGGCTCTCGACCGCCGCGCCGGCGGCGAAGACGCCGCCGAGCGCCACGTGCGCGGCGACCCGGTCGCGGGGCTCGGCCGAGCGGCCCGCCATCGCCGCGACGAGCCGCTCGTCGATGCCGGCGAAGTTCTCGATGCCGAGATCGGGCAGCGAGGTGGCGTCGGCCAGGTTGTCGAACAGGAGCTTCATCTCGCGCCGGAACCGGAGGGTGAGGTCGACGAACCCGGTCACGGCGGCCTCGGCGGCCTCTCGGCCGTCCAGCGGGGTGAGCCGGGCGTCCAGCGCCGCCGCCTCTTTGGCGATCGGCAGCAGCAGCTCGGCGAGGATCGCCTCCTTGGTGCTGAAGTGGTACAGCAGGGACGCCTTCGAGCACCCGACGTCGGCGGCGATGTCGGCGAGCGACGTACCGCGGTAGCCGCGCTGGGCGAACAGCCGGAGGGCCGAGGTCAGCAGCCGTTCCCGGAGACCGGTGGGCGATCGGGCCATGCGACCACGATAACTGTCCGAACGGTCAGCTCTGACCGTCCGGACAGGTGAGGGGGTGTGCGCCTCGTCACGTGGGCCAGGCGAACGCCTTGGCCGAGCCCGAGGTGATGCGGGCCGTCTCGGTGCCGTAGTGGATGACCTGGAACCGGACGCGGTAGCCCCGGCCGACGGTGTCCGCGGCGAGGTTGTAGTGGACGAAGGTCGAGCCGTTGCTCGCGACGTACTCCGCGATCGGGCCGGTGTCGACGGCGCCGCCCACCTCGGCGTGCTCGATCGCGCGGGCCTGCAGCTCGGTGCCGGGCGACAGCCCGTCGATCCGGACGTTGGCGGTGAAGCCGTAGCGGGCGGGGCCGACGATGAAGGACGGGCCGCCCTGGTTCCAGTGGTGGTTGTCCCGGTCGGAGTATTCGCGTCCCCAGTTGACCGTCACCCACGTGTTGGGGGGCAGCTGCTGGGCGGTGTCCATACCGACGGAAACGTACTCCGGCATGTCGTCGTCCTCCTCCTCGATGTCCGCGGGCATCCCGGCCCGCACCCACGCGTACAGCTCGTCGCCGGGGCAGCTGGTCGCGAAGACGTCGCGGTGCCCGAGCTTGGCCAGGTTCCGGCCCGTCCGGCGGACCGCCTCGTCGTAGAGCCACCGGATCGCGCGCTTGGCCGCGGGGGTGGAGTCGCCGTCGCGGCCGATCATGCACACGCCGATGCCGGAGGTGTTGTGGTCCGGGGCGTGCGCGCCGACGACGAGCCAGCCGCGGCCCTCGTAGATGCGGCCGGAGATGTCGACGAGGAAGTTGTAGCCGACGTCCGCCCAGCCGCGGCCGTCCATGTGGAAGTTCTGGATGCTCTTGATGGACTGGTTCGTGGGGCCTTCGGAGTAGTGGACGATGAACTCGGTCCGCTGGGACCAGCCCACCGTGCTCCGCGATCGGGGCGCCCGGGCGCCCCATGCCGCCCGGCTGATGATGTCCATGGCCCTCCCTCCCCGGTGTCGATGTGGTCGATGAGCCTACGGGTGTCCAGCTTTCGGCGATGGCGAGTGGCTCAACCAGTGCCGTTTGTGCGCTATGTCACCCTGGTGGGCGTGCGCGCGGGCGGCCTCGCGGTCTCCCAGCCGGCCGGCCAGCTCCGCGAGGACGAGATGGGCGGAGCCCCAGCATGCGGTGCCCATACCGGCGACGACGAAGGTGTCCGCGTACGGGACGAGGCGGCGATAGAGATCACGAGGGTCCGGAGTGCCCAGCCGCGCGGCGACCAAACCCCAAACCGGGATGAGGAAGTCAGCTACCCAGTCATCCGGCATTTCGGTCCCCCAGCGGCCGATCAGCTCCCGGGCGAGGCCGGGACGGTCCGCCTCCACGGCCGCCAGGACGGCGACGGGCCGCAGCGGGACGAGACCCGGTTCGCCGGCGGCGGCCACCAGTTCGTCCAGCATCTCCGGGACGCGGCCCTGCCCGCGGCGGCACGTGAACGTGGTGACGAGGCGCCGGAACCGGGCGCCCCAGAGCGCCGAGCCGAACCGCATGTCGTGGGCGAGCAGCTCCTCCGCCTCGTCCCACCGGCCGTCCAGGGTGGCGCGGGCGGTCTGCGCGACGCGGACCATCGACTCCAGCTCCGGGCGCGGCGCCGCGCCCAGCAGGGCCTCGCAGCGCGCGAGCTCTCGGTCCCAGCCGGGCAGGTCCCCGTCGCGCAGCAGGCATGACATCAGGAAGACGCGCGCCATCACCTGGCCGCTGACCGGCAGGCCGGGCAGGTCCGCCAGTTCCTGCGCCGCCACGCGCCGCGCGGCGTTGCGGCCGGGCCGGAACGCGGCGAGCAGGTAGTTGTTCAGCGTGCGGGCGACAAGCGCGGCGTCCCCGGTCTCGCGGGCGAGCCCGACCGCCTCGGCGGCGTGGCGTTCGCCCTCCGCGCCGCGCGGGCCGTAGTGCAGTTCGAGGGCGAGGGCGCCGAGCAGGGCCGCCCGGTCGGCGCCGGGCAGGGGGCCGCGCAGGAGTTCCTCGATGACCGCGACCATCTCGCCGTCGACGGCGCCGTACGGGCGCCAGTTCCACAGGGACGGGCCGCCGATGGCGGTGACCGCGGGGACCAGCGCCGCCCGGTCGCCGATCCGCCGGGCGGTCCGGATCGCCTCCTCCCAGTCGCGGCGCGCCTCCTCCGGCCTCCCGACCGTGCGGTGCGCATGGCCCCGCTCGGTGAGAATCCGGGCCCGTTCGGCGTCCCGGCCGGGCGGCAGGGCGGACAGCGCCAGCGTCCAGAGATCGGCGGCCTCGGTGTGCGCGAGCTGGCCCATCGCGTGCCGTGCCGCGCGGGAGGCGTGCTCGACCGCCTTCTCCGCGCCGCCGAGCCTGGCCGCGTGCGCGAAGTGGTGCGCGAGCGTCGCCGCCTCCGCCTCCGGCAGGACGGGTTCGAGCGCCTCCCCGACCCGCAGGTGCAGCCGGGACCGTTCCAGCCGGCTCAGGCCCGCGTAAAGCGCCTCCCGGACGAGGGCGTGCGCGAACCGGTACTCCTCGGCCGGCATGTGCGCGGATTCAGGTGGCGGTTCTACGAGGAGGCCGGTCGCGATGGCCGGTTCCAGCGCCGACATGACCTGCTCGGACGTGGTGCCGGTGACCGCTTCCAGGAGGTCGATGCCGAAATCGCGGCCGGCGACCGCCGCGGCGCGCAGCAGCGTCCGCGTCTCTTCGGGCAGCCGGGCGACGCGGCGTTCGATGACGTCCCGCACCCCGCTTGGAACGGTCCCCTCGCTGCCGCGCAGGCGGAGGACCTCGCCGAGGTAGAAGGGGTTGCCGCCCGTCCTGGCCAGCAGGGCGTCCGCGAGGCCGGGTTCGTCACCGACGCCCTTCAACCGCAGGTAGGAGGCCACATCGTCCGCGGCGAACGGGCCCAGCTCGACGCGTTCGGCAGACCGCGACAGCGCCGCCAGGGTGTCGCGGAGGGCGCCGGGGTCGTCGCCGGGTTCGGGACGGCAGGTGGCGAGGACGAGCAGCCGGTACCGGACGGCCGCGTCCGCCACGAAGGTGAGCAGGCGCAGGGACGACACATCCGCCCAGTGCAGATCGTCCAGGACGATCGCCACCGGGGTCCCGTCGCTCGTCAGGACGTCGAGGACCTGCTCGTACAGGTCGAACAGGGCGGCTTCGGGGTCGGGCCGGGACGAGAGGGTCTCCGCCGAGAGCAGATCGGACTCCCCGCCCGCCTCCCGGACGATCTGCCGCCACGGCCAGAAGGCGGGGGCGGTGCCGTCGGCGCATCGTCCCCACGCGACCCGGAAGCCGCGGGCGGCGGCGAGGTCGGTGGCGGCCCGGACGAGCCGCGTCTTGCCGATCCCGGCCTCCCCCGTGACCAGGACGGCGCCGCCCCGGCCGCGCCGCACGTCGCCGAGGAGCCGCTCGACCAGCGCCAGCTGCGCCGACCGCGCGACCAGGCCGTCCCCGTCCCGCCCGGCCGGGACGGCTTCCGCCGCCTCCCGGGCCGGCTCGCGCGGCGGGAGCCGGAGGGCGGGCGACTGGCCGAACACCGACCGTTCCAGCTCCCGCAGTTCCGGGCCGGGGCGCAGGCCGAGGTCGTCGGAGAGGCGTGCCCGGACGCGGCGCAGCGCGTCCACCGCGTCGGCCTGGCGGCCGGCCCGGTAGAGGGCGAGGACGAGCAGCGACCAGGCGCGTTCCCGGTAGGGCCGCTCGTCGACGAGCGCCTCCAGACCCGGGATCAGGGACGCGTCCTCGCCGCGGGCCAGCTTCGCGTCGAACCGGTCCTCCCGGGCGGCCGCGCGCAGTTCGGTGAGCCGGGCGAGGACGGGCCGGGCGAACTCCTGGTCGGCGAACTCCGCCAGGGGATCGCCGCGCCACAGGGCGAGGGCGCGGTCCAGGATCTCGACGGCCTCCGCGTGCGCGCCCCGGGCGAGGGCGGCGCGGCCCTCCTCCGTCCCGGCGGTGAAGCGCCACAGGTCGACGCGTCCGGGCGGGACGGCGAGCTGGTAGCCGGGCTCGCGGGTGACCAGGACGGCCGGCGGTGTCCGCGGCGCGCGGCCGGGTTCCAGGGCCCTGCGGAGGTGCGCGATGTACGCCTGCAGCGTCCGGGTCGCGCGGGCGGGCGGTTCACCGGCCCACAGCTCGTCGATCAGGCGGTCCAGGGACACCGCGCGGCCGGGTTCGAGCGCCAGCATCGCCAGCAGCGCGCGCTGCTTGCGCGTGCCGAGATCGAGCAGGCGTCCCGAGCCGTCCAGGGCCTCCAGGGGGCCGAACAGCCGGAACACCGGTTCCGCCGCCATCCGTCCTCCCGTTTCGCCCGCGCCCTCAGCCTACGGGGACCTCAACTCGACCCCAGCCCGATCCCAGCCGGCCAGGAGCACCGTGGACCCATCGACGGCGAAAACGACGGCGAAATCGACGGCGAAGAGGAGAGGCCATGAACATCGGGGACGAACTGCGCGGAGTGATCAGGGGACGCGTGCACGCGGCGGGCGACGACGCGTTCGAGGCGGCCCGGCGGCCCTGGAACCGCGCGGTGGACCAGCCCGTCCGGGCCGTGGTCGAGGCCGCCGACGCAGACGACGTGGCGGCACTGGTCCGGCATGCCCGGCTCGCCGGGCTGACCGTCGCGACGCAGCCGAGCGGCCACGGCGCGAGCGGCGACACGGGCGAGGTGATCCTGCTCCGCACCGCCCGCCTGGACGAGCTGGAGATCGACCCGGACGAGCGCCTCGCCCGGGCCGGCGCGGGCGTCCAGTGGGGCCGCGTGCTGGAGGCCGCGAGTCCGCACGGCCTGACCGGCCTCGCGGGCAGCAGCCCGGTGGTGACGGTCACCGGCTACACGCTCGGCGGAGGGCTGAGCTGGTTCGGCCGCAAGCACGGATGGGCGTCCGGGAGCGTCCGCGCGTTCGACATCGTGGACGCGTACGGCGCCCGCTCGCGGGTGACGTCCGAGACCGATCCGGACCTGTTCTGGGCGCTGCGCGGCGGAGGCGGCGACCTCGCGATCGTCACCGCCGTGGAGTTCGCGCTCCACCCGGCGCCGAGCCTCTACGGCGGCCGGATGCTGTGGCCCGCCGCGCAGGCCCCGGCCGTCCTGGACGCCTACCGCGAGGTCACCCGGGAGGCACCGGACGAGCTGACCGCCTGGTACGAGCTGCTGCGGTTCCCGGGCGCGGCCCCGCTGGCGGCGGTCGACGCCGCCTTCCTCGGCGAGGGCGGCGACGCCGAGACGCTCCTGCGTCCGCTCGACAAGGTCGCCGGGCGGATCTCCGACACGCGCGCCGTGCTGCCGGTCGCGGAGCTGGGCTCGATCACCGCCGAGCCGACCGCCCCGGGGCCGGGCGCGTCCCGCGCGGAACTGCTCACGGAGCTGACCGGCGACGTGGCCGCCGCGCTGCTGGAACGCCCCATCGACCCGCTGCTCACCGTCCAGGTGCGGCATCTCGGCGGCGCGCTGGCCCGTCCGTCCGGGACCGCCGCCGGGCATCTGGACGAGCCGTTCGCGCTCTACATGTTCGGCGTCCCCGGCGCGGACGGCGGGACGGCCGTCCGCGCCCGCCAGCACGAGCTGGCGGGCGCCCTCGTCCCGTACACGACCGGCCGCAAGCCGTTCACGCTCCTCGCCCCGGGCGAGCGCGCGGCCAACGCGTTCACGCCCGGCGCGCTCGCCCGGCTCCGCGAGCTGAAGCGCGCCCGCGACCCGCGGGGCGTCCTCCGCAGCAACTTCCCCGTCCTCGGCTGAGGGGCCGAAGCACGACGCCCGCCCCCTGAAGCAGAGGGCGGGCGCGTGCCGGGTGCGGGTCCCGGTCAGCTGAAGTACTCGATGAAGGGGCTCTTCTTGTCGGGCGCGGAAGCGGTGCCGGCGCTCACGATCGCCGTGGTGCCGGGCCGGTGGTCGGCGTCGGTGGCCTGGACGCCGCCGGAGCGGGCGGGGCCGTTGACCGTCGTCCAGGACGTGCCGTTGTAGTGCATGTACTGCGTCTTGTCCCCGGTGGTGATGGGGAGCATGACCACGCCGTCGCTGCCGTCGGAGGTCAGGCCGATGCCCGCGGCGTTCAGCGGGGTGTTGATGGTCTGCCAGGACGTGCCGTTGTAGCGCAGGATCGCGTTGCTGATCTGCGCGTTCTGCCGGACGCGGAGCACGTAGACGTTCGTCGGCGAGTTCACGACGATCCGGTGCAGCGTGCCCTGGTAGGCGGGGACGCCCATGTTGCCCGGGACGTTGATCTGCTTCCAGGACGTCCCGTTCCAGTGCATCACCAGGCCGGTGACGGAGGTGCCGGCGGACGCGGTGGTCCCGGCCAGCCACACGTCGTCCTTGGCGCGGACGTCCACGGCGGTGATCGAGGAGGACGGGGGCAGCGGGACCTGCGGGTCGAGCCAGCCGCTGCCGGTCCAGCGGAGGATGGCGCTCGGGCCGCCGGCGGCGGCGTCGAGGCCGGCGATGGAGTAGGCGGTGCCGTCGGGAGCGGCGGAGACGGCGGTCGGGAAGCCCACCAGCGGGTAGGCCACCTGGTTCCACTTGGTGCCGTTCCAGTGGAGGCTCGTTGTGCCGAAGAGGCTGTAGCCGATGATCCACGCCTTGTCGGGCCCGGCGACGGCGACGTCGGTCGGGGTGAAGGAGGCCGGGCTGGAGTCCGCGACCCAGGACGAGCCGTTCCAGCGCGCGATCTTGGCCTGCGGGCCGAAGAAGTTGCCGGCGGCGCCGACCGCCCAGCCGGCGTTCTTGGCACCGAAGTCGACCCGGTCGAGGGAGCCGTCGTAGTTCAGCGCCGCGCTCGGAACGTCCTTCCATGCGGCGGCGTGCGCAGGGGCGGCCACGGCGACCGTCCCGGCGGCGCAGGCCAGGGTGGTGGCGACCGCCAGCACCGCGTTCCTCTTCATAGTCCACTCCCAAGATCACTGCAGGTGGGGCAAAAGAGTACGGCAATGCTTACTGGGAAGTAAGGGGGACCGGCCACTCGTCCGAAATAGGACTCACCAGGCACATGCGCCACATACGACAAGACGCCCGGAACCAGTCGGTTCCGGGCGCCCTGTGCGTGCTGAACGCCGGGTCGGGCTACTCGCCCTTCCAGTTCGGCTTGCGCTTCTCGGCGAACGCCGCGGGGCCCTCCTGGGCGTCCTTCGACGAGAACACCGGCAGCGTGATCTCCTGCTGCTTCTCCCACTGGTCCGCCGACGTCCAGTCCGTGGACTCGACGATGATCCGCTTGGTCGCCGCGAGCGCCAGCGGCGCGTTCTCGGCGACCTTCAGCGCCAGCTCCTTGGCGGCCGCGAGCGCGCCGCCCGACTCGGTGAGCCGGTTGACGAACCCGAGCTCGGCCATCCGCTCCGCCGAGTACTTGTCGCCGGTCAGGGCGATCTCCATGGCGATGTGGAACGGGATGCGGTTCGGCAGCCGCAGCAGCCCGCCCGCGCCCGCGACCAGGCCGCGCTTCGGCTCGGGCAGCCCGAAGTTGGCGTCCCGCGCCGCGACGACCATGTCGCACGACAGCGCGACCTCGCAGCCGCCGGCGAGCGCGTAGCCCTCGACGGCCGCGATCATCGGCTTGGCCGGGGGCCGCTGGGTGATCCCGGCGAACCCGCGTCCCTCGACGATGGGGTTGTCGCCGGTGAGGAAGCCCTTGAGGTCCATGCCGGAGCAGAACGTCCCGCCGGCGCCGGTGAGGATGCCGATGGACAGGTCCTTGCGGGAGTCCAGCTCCTCGACGGCCGCCGCGATCCCGCGCGCCACGTCGCCGTTGACCGCGTTGCGGGCCTCGGGACGGTTGATGGTGATGACGAGGACGGCACCGTCCTCTTCGGTCAGAACAGCGTCGGACATTCAGGGCCTCACTTCGGCTGGAAGCGGATACCGCCGTCGAAGCGGATGGTCTCGCCGTTCATGTAGTCGTTCTCGATCAGGGACTTGACCAGGTGCGCGAACTCCGACGCCTTGCCCATCCGCTTCGGGAACGGCACCGGCGCGGCGAGCTTGGCCTTGAACGCGTCCGCGGCCTCGCCCTCGCCGTAGATCGGGGTGTCGATGATCCCCGGGCAGACGGTGTTGACCCGGACGCCGATGGCGGCGAGGTCGCGGGCGGCCGGCAGCGTCATGCCGATGATGCCGCCCTTGGACGCGGAGTAGGCGAGCTGCCCCGTCTGCCCCTCCAGGCCGGCGATGGAGGCGGTGTTGATCACCACGCCGCGGGCGCCGTCCGCGTCCGCCGGCTCGGTCTTGGAGATCGCGGCCGCGCCGATCCGCATCAGGTTGAAGGTGCCGATGAGGTTGACCCGGATGACCGTCTCGTAGGACGCGAGGTCGTGCGGGGTGCCGTCGCGGTTCACGGTCCGCGACGCCCAGCCGATGCCGGCGCTGTTGACGATCACGCGCAGCGGGTTGCCGGTGTCGACGGCGGCCTGGACGGCGGCCTGCACCTGCGCCTCGTCCGACACGTCCGTCTTGACGAAGACGCCGCCGACCTCGTCGGCGAGGGCCTTGCCCTTGTCCTCGTTCAGGTCGGCGATGACCACCTTGGCGCCGTCGGCGGCCAGCGCGCGGACGGTGGCCTCACCGAGACCGCTCGCGCCACCGGATACGACGGCGGAAACTCCGTTCAGGTCCATAAGCAGCACCTTACGTCAGGGACCGAATGTGGTTCGGGATGATGTTACCCAGAAGTCACCGCGCGCTCCGCTCACACCCCTGCCGATCACGGAGGCACGAGTTACCCACTGGTCACAATAGGGGGACGTTTGCCCCCACACGCTCCGGGCACCCGCGTTCCATGCGCCAAGCGAACCGGGACGTGGCGCTCCCACGGGAGGCGAGGGCATGAGCGAGCGACCGGCACAAAGCCAGCCATACCCCGGGCGGACCGGGGACATGACACCCGAACCCCGCGACGAGATGCGCGACTACACCGGAGGCGGGCTGCTGGAGGGCCGCCGCGCCCTGATCACCGGCGGCGACTCCGGCATCGGGCGCGCCACCGCGGTCGCGTTCGCCAAGGAGGGCGCCGACGTCGCCATCACGTACCTGGAGGAGGACGAGGACGCCCGGCACACCGCCGGCCTCGTCGAGGCCGCCGGGCGGCGCTGCTTCACCTTCGGCGGCGACCTGGGCGAGGAGCGGCACAGCCGCGAGGTGGTCGAGCACGCCGTGCGCGACCTCGGCGGACTGGACGTGCTCGTCCTGCATCACGGGACGCAGACGCCCGTGAAGGACGTCCGCGAGATCGACGACGCGCAGCTGCGCCGGACGTTCGACGTGAACGTGTTCTCGCTGTTCTGGACCGTCCAGCAGGCCCTCGACCACCTGGGGCCCGGGTCGTCCATCATCATCACCGGCTCGATCAACGGCCTGCGCGGCAACAAGACGCTCATCGACTACTCCGCCAGCAAGGCCGCCGCGATGACCCTCGCGGAGTGCCTCGCCCAGAGCCTCATGGAGCGCGAGATCCGCGTCAACGTCGTCGCCCCCGGCCCGGTCTGGACGCCTCTCATCCCCGCCACGTTCGACGCAGAACGGGTCGAGGGCTTCGGGCAGCAGGCGCCGATGGGCCGTGCCGCCGACCCCGACGAGATCGCCCCGTCCTACGTGTTCTTCGCGTCCAACCGCCAGTCGTCCTACTACACCGGGCAGACGCTCGTGCCCGCCGGCGGGGAGATCCACCCGGGATGAGGGAACTGCGTCGCAGCGACCCGGGCGAACCCGGCTACGGGCGGCGGAAGTGCGGCAAGGGCTTCATGTACCTCGGGCTGGACGGCCGCCCCCTGGACGACCCCGCCGAGAAGGAACGCATCCGGTCGCTCGTCATCCCGCCCGCCTGGACGGACGTATGGATCTGCCCAGACGCGGACGGCCACATCCAGGCACTCGGCACCGACGCGGCCGGACGGCGCCAGTACCTCTACCACGAGGCATGGCGGGAACAGCGCGACCGTGAGAAGCACGAGCACGTCCTAGACCTGGCCGAGCGGCTGCCCAAGGTGCGTGGCACGCTCGCCGAGCACCTCGCCGGGCGGGGGTTCAGCCGGGAGCGGGTCCTCGCCGCCGCCGTCCGCCTCATCGACCTCGGCTTCTTCCGCATCGGCGGGGAGGCGTACGCCGCCGAGAACGGCACGTTCGGGCTGGCCACCGTCCTGCGGGAGCACGTCTCCTGCGGGCGCGGCGAGGTCACCTTCGAGTACCCGGCCAAGAACTCCAAGGACCTGTTCCGGTCGGTCGCGGAGGAGGACGTCTGCAAGGTCGTCAGCGGGCTCAAGCGCCGCCGCGACGACTCCCCCGAACTCCTCGCCTACCGCCTCCCCGGCGGCGCCTGGCACGACGTCACCACCGGTGACATCAACGCCTACATCCGGGAGGTCACCGCAGGCGACTTCAGCGCCAAGGACTTCCGCACCTGGCACGCCACGGTTCTCGCGGCGGTCGGCCTCGCCGTGTCGGTCCGCGCCGGCGACAGCGACACGGCCCGTAAGCGCGCCGTCGTCCGGGTGGTCAAGGAGGTCTCCGCCTACCTCGGCAACACCCCGGCCGTGGCCCGCGCCTCCTACATCGACCCCCGCATCATCGACCTGTACGAGAACGGCCGAACAATAGCCCCCGCCCTCGGCAAACTAGGCGTGGAAACCGCACAAGGCGAACTGGCCACCCAGGGCCCCGTAGAACAGTCCGTCCTAGACCTACTCCGCACCGCGTAACGCCCCGCCAGGACAGAGCACCCGGCGACACCACCACGCCCCACCGGCACCAGCACGCACGTTGGTGTCAGTGTGGGAGGGCGTATTCGGCGGGCGGGGTCGGGGTTGTGCCGAAGCAGGTGGCGATGGGGTCCTCGATGGAGCACCAGCCGGGCTTGCGCACCGGGACGTAGCCGGCGGGCACGCCCCGGTTCGCGATGATGGAGCGGTAGGTGGCGACGCCGTCGGTCGGGCGGCGCGTCAGGGACGGGTCGGTCCGCACGTCCACCGTGTAGAGGCCGAAGCGCGCGCGGTAGCTGCCCCACTCGTAGTTGTCCGTGAGGCTCCAGTGGTTGTAGCCCATCATCTTCACGCCTTCGGCCATCGCGCGCTGGATCCAGTACATGTGGTCACGTAGGTGGTCCGTGCGCGTGTAGCCGTCTGGGCGGGGCTTGCCGTCGTCGGTCGGCATACCGTGTTCGACGATGTAGACCGGTAGGTGGGGCAGTCTCCGCTGGTAGTTCTTCAGGACGTAGTACAGCCCCTCCGGCTCGGGATCGATCTTCCAGAACTCCCCGCTGAGGGAGTGCACGGCCGTGAGGTTCTGCAGGTTCGCGCCGTAGTAGTAGTCGATGCCGATGAAGTCGAGCTTGTCGGTGACGTCGTTGAACAGGGCCGCGTCGAAGATGCCGTTAAGCGCCGAGCCGTAGGCGACGTTGCTCGACACCATCGCGCCCGGATCGACCCTGTGAATCATGTCGTAGGCGGCGCGGTGCGTCTTGATGAGGGCGTCGCGCATGGTCAGCATCTGCATGAGGTTCATCGGACGGTAGGTCAGCTCCCGGTAGATGTAGGAGCTGGCCTCGTTGAACGTGATCCAGAGGACGTCCTGGTCCTTGTAGCGGTCGACGATGAACTCGGCGTGGCGCAGCCAGTCCTGCTGCGTGCGCGGGTTGTCCCAAGCGCCCTGGTCGGCCACCCAGCCGGGGTACACCCAGTGGTCGAGGGTGAGCATCGGCCGCATCCCCTTGGCCCTGATCTGGCGGATGAGGTCGTCGTAGTAGGCGAGCGCGTCCGGGTCCCGGTATCCGCGGCGGGGCTCGACGCGGGCCCACTCGATGGACGTGCGGAAGACACCCACGCCCAGGCCCTTGGCCAGGTTCAGGTCATCCGGGTAGCGGTTGCGGAAGTCGACGGAATCGCCGTAGGGGTGCTCCACAGCGTCCGGGTCCTGGGCGTACCTCGTCCAGTTGCTGTCGGGGAAGGACCCCTCGCTCTGGAAGCCGGACATGGAGACGCCCCAGAGGAAACCGGGCGGGAACTTCACCGTCGTGGGCTTGCCCTCCGCGGCGGACGGGGACGCGGCGGTGAGCACGAGCGCGAGCGAGAGTGCAAGCGTCGAGACGACGTGGACGGGGCGTACTCTGCCGAGCCTGCCGAACACGGGGCTCCCTCCGGAGACCGGACATGAACGTTCTTCGGATGACAGGCGGCGCGGGCGTTCCCGTCAACCCCCGGGACTGACCGAATCCGGCATTCCACCCGCCCTTAATCCGGCACCGGTGACGCCCGCGCGGCACGCCGGACGCAGCCGGATGATCTTTGCCCCTTTTATGCATTTTGTGATTTACGCCATACCGGGGCCGCCAGTTATCCACAGATGCGCGTTCTTCTTCGGCGGTGCCGACGAGGGCCTGAGCATGGCTACGTGACTCGGTTCACAGATCACGAATCGGACACGGAATCGGCGCAGGCCAAGGTGGGGGCGACCGTCCCCGCCGCATTGATCGGCGCCCTGGAAATGGTGCGGGGGATTTGCCTTGTTCGCCGGTATCTGCCTAGTTTCTCGCTTGGTTCATGCGGCACTTGAGGCCGCCCAGATAACAGAACACGCACTCCGACGAGCGGCCGCGGCGCGCCCGGCCAGCTGCGAACGGCCGGCGCCGACCCCCGAGGTCGCCCCCCTGGGCCCCGCACCGAAAGCCGTCGTCGGACGCCGAATCCGCGCCGCCGAGAGGCGCGGGACCGGAAGCGGCCGTGTTTTCCCTTCGTCCCTGTTCACGACGTCGTGGAGCCGCGCGGCCGCGGCAACCCGAATCCCCGAGCGACACCCGGTGGACGACGGCTGCCCGGGAGGCATCGACCGCGAACTCTGGAGTCATTCTGCATACCCCTCGAATCTCCCCGAAGACCGGCGTCACCACGGCCGGCCTGGCCGTCACCACCGCGCTGGGGGCGTCCCTTCTCACCGCCGCCCCCGCCGAGGCGGCGACGGCCCCCCAAGGGGCCGCGCCGGCGCAGGCCCCGGCCGCCAAGTCGGCCGCTCAGTCGGCCGCGTCCCGCTCCGCCAAGCAGAAGAAGCGCGCGGCCTACGCCGTGAAGTACGCCGCCAAGCAGATCGGCGACCCGTACCGCTACGGCGGGACGGGCCCGGGCTCCTGGGACTGCTCCGGCCTGGCCGGCGGCGCCTGGCGCAAGGCCGGCGTGAAGCTCCCCCGCACCAGCCAGCAGATCTACCGTGCGGTCAAGAAGAAGGTCTCCTGGAAGGGAGCCGTCAAGGGCGACCTGCTGTTCTTCTACGGCGGCCGGACCCACGTGGGCATCTACGCCGGCCACGGCTACATGATCCACGCGCCCAACTCGCGGTCCAAGGTCAAGAAGATCAAGCTGAACTCCTACTACAAGCGCAACTTCAACGGCGGCGTCCGCCCGGGCCTGTAGCCCGGACGCCCAGCCACCCGGGGCCCCGCGCCACCCCCGCGCGGGGCCCCCGG
>NZ_SMKM01000067.1 GCF_004348665.1 Actinomadura sp. GC306
GGCGCGGTGGGGGCGTCGTCGTCCAGCAGTTCGGTGAGGGTGCCCGGCGGCACTTGGAGGATCTCCTCCAGCGCGACGACCACGTCCCGCGAGCGCGGGCGGCTGCGGCCGCGCTGCCAGTAGCTGAGGGTCGCGACGCTGACGGTCAGCCCGCGCCGGCAGAGCCGGTGCCGGATGCGTTCAAGGGTCAGCCCGCTGGCCTGGATGGCCTGCCGCAGCGCCCCGGCGAACTCCACGGGCCGGATGGTATCGGTCCGGGAAGATCGATTCATGTCCCGGGGAGTACCTCTCGCACCGTGACAGACCGCACGAAACAGACAAATGCCCTAAAAGAGGATGGACATGAACGAAGCGACCTCAGTGAAGCCGACCCGCCGGTAGGCGGCCCGCGCCCGCGCGTTGTAGTCGTTGACGTACAGCGAGACGGTCGGCGCGATGCTCCGCAGCGACTCGCGCACCACCGCGGCCATCCCTGCCACCGACCGGCCCTGGCCGCGCAGGTCCGGCGGCACCCACACGCCCTGCACCTGGCAGGCCAGCGGGGTCACCGCCCCGATCTCGGCCTTGAACAGGACGCGGCCGTCCTCGATCCGGGCGAACGCGCGGCCGTCGCGGATCAGCTCGGCGACGCGGGCGCGGTAGAGCACTCCCCCGTCCCCGGCGTTGGGCGAGACCCCGACCTCTTCGGTGAACATCGCCACGCAGGCGGGGTAGACGACGTCGAACTCCTCCATGCGGACCCGCCGGACCCCGGAGTCGGGCGGCACGTCCGGAACCGCGGAGGTGGCCATGACCGGCTGCTTCGCGCGGACGGCCCGCGGCGGCCCCCAGTACGGGGAGAGGATCTCCCACAGCTCGCCGACCGCGTCGACGGGCCCGACGATGGACGAGCAGCGCCGCCCCTGGGCCCGTGCCCGCTCGCCGAACGCGCGGACGGCCTCCGGCCCGGCCGCCACCGGGATGAGGTTGGCGCCGGAGTAGCACAGCGAGGTGAGCCGGCCGTCCTCCAGGTAGCCCCACATCTGGGCGCCGAGCCGGCGCGGGTCGAGTCCCGCCGCGTGCACGCGGGAGCCGACGAAGACGTTGGACACCGGATCGGCGTCCAGGATCGCGAGCGCCTCCGCCCGGTGCCGGTCGTCCAGCACGCGCACCGGCATCGAGCCGAGCATGCGCACGGCTACCGGCTCCGCGACGGGAACGGCCCCCGTTCGGCCCTCACCACAGAAAGCACCACGTGCACAGACTATGTGGTCCGGTGGTCCGCGCACCCCCAAGGGCCCGGTCAACGGCCGGTCCTGGCGGGCGCCGGATCAGGGTCGGGTGGTGCCGCGGCGGGCGGCGGCGGCGTGGCCGGCGCTCTCCGCGCCGCTCTTCGCGCGCTTCGCGGCCTCGGCCGGCTGCGGCGCGGGGCCGGCCTTGCACGACGCGTCCGGGCCCGGCCGGCTCGCGGGCAGCTCACCGCCGGCGAAGTAGGCGGCGACGGCCCTGTCCACGCACCGGTTCCCGCCGAACGTGACGCCGTGGTTCCCGCCGCCGTTCTCCACGATCAGCCTGGACGTGGGGAACCTGCGGTGCGTCTCCACCGCGCCCCCGTACGGGGTGGCGGCGTCCTCGGTGGCCTGGACGAGCAGGATGGGCGGGAGCGACGCGCTGCCCCGCACCTCGGGGCGCGGCCCGCCCGGCACCCCCCAGAACGCGCACGGCGCGTTGTACCAGGTGTTGCTCCAGGTCTCGAAGCGGTGGCCGGCCCGGTAGAGGCGCGTGGCGTCGGTGTGCCAGCGGCTCCAGTCGCGCGGCCACGCCGCGTCGCGGCACTCGACCGCGGTGTAGACGGCGTAGCCGTTCTGCTGGTGCCGTCCGGGCCGCTGCCACGCCTTGCGCAGCGGGGCCGGGTCCTTGCGGTTGACGTAGGCGGAGAGGGCGGCGGCGTGGGACGCCCAGCTGCCGTCGTGGTAGCCGTCACTGAGGAAGATGTCGTCCAGTTCGGCGGGCCCGATCCTCCCGTCGATCGGGGACTTCTTCAGAGCGGCCCGCACCTTGGCGTAGGCGGCGCCGACGTCGCGTCCCGTCCTGCCCAGCCGGTAGGTCTCGCGGTGGCGCGCGACCCACTCGAAGTACACGCGGATCCGCTTCTCGAACGCGACGTTCTGGTCGAGGTTGTTGTCGTACCAGACGCCGCTCGGGCGGGGGACGCTGTCGAGCACCATGCGCCGCACGCGCTTCGGGAACATCGTCGCGTACACGGCGCCGAGGTAGCCGCCGTAGGAGTAGCCGAAGTAGTTGATCTGCTCCTGGCCGAGGGCCTTGCGGATCTCGTCCATGTCGCGGGCCCAGTCGGCCGTGCCCATGTGCGGGAGGACCGTCCGGTACTTCTCGGCGCAGTCGTCCGCGTACGCCTTGGCCCTCGCCATCCAGACGAGCTCCTCCCCGGCGCCGGCGGGGATGGTGTCGGGGCGCGCGCGGCCGGGGTCCTGGTATCCCGGGTCGCAGATGAGCGAGGGCTCGCTGGCGCCGACGCCGCGCGGGTCGAAGCCGATCCAGTCGTAGGACGCGGCGACCTTCCGGGGCAGCGAGTCCGTGAGGAAGGCGGGGAGGTCGCGGCCGTGCGCGCCGGGCCCGCCGCGGTTCAGCAGCACGACGCCCTGGGACACGGCCGTCGTGTGCCGTGCCCGGGTCAGCCGGAGCGTGACCTGCTTCCCGCGCGGGCGGTCGTGGTCGAGCGGCACCCGGATCGACGCGCACTGCAGGTTCTTGATGCGGCCGCCCTCCCACGGGTCCTTGCCGGGGCACGGCTTCCAGGCGAGACCGGCGGGCCTGGGGGCGGGTTCGGAGCCGGGACGTCCCGCGGCGGCGTGGGCGGGCAGGACGGCGGCACCGGCGGTCCCGAAGGCGAGCGCGGCCGCGGCCGTGCCGGCGGCGGCGGCCTTCTTTCCAGCGTGGTTCAGCACCCCGGCTTTCTACCGAAGGGGCGCCGGGAACCGCGTGACCTCGGGGATCGCGCGATTCCTCCCCGAATCCGGACCGTCCCCACCGAACAACACGGGCGTGCCCGCCTGCCCACGGGGTGGAGCAGGCGGGCACGCCACGGTTCGGTGTGCTCTGTCAGCAGGTCACGGGGTCAGCGGGTCACGGGCGTCCGACCGGGAGGTCCTTGCCCGCGCCGGCCGCCTTCAGCCGCATGGCCGTCGGGTCCGGGTCGTTCAGGGCCGGGACGGCGTCGCAGTAGGCGTCCGGGCCGCGGCTGCTCTCCGGCAGCGCACCGGTGTCGAGGTAGGCCGCGACCTTGTCGTCCAGGCACGCGTTCCCGTTGAGCGTGTTGGAGTGGGTCTTGCCGCCGACCTCGAACACCAGGCGCGAGGACGGGAAGACCTTGTGCATCTCCAGGCCGCCCTCGACGGGCGTCGCCGCGTCCTTCGTGGACTGGACGAGCAGCATCCCCGGCAGGTGCCCGCTGCTCTTCAGGTCGAGCGCGGGCCCGCCGTTGAACGGCCAGAACGCGATCGGCGCGTTGAACCACACGTTGCCCCACGTCTCGAACCGGTAGCCCTGCCGGTGGAGCTTCGCCGCGTCGTGGTGCCACTTGGCCCAGCTGCGCGGCCAGCGGGCGTCCGCGCCCTGGACGGCGAGGTAGACCGCGAGGCCGTTGTCGCCGCCTCCGGAACTGAGCCACTGGAGCAGGACGGAGGGGTCCTTCTCGTTGATCCAGGCCGAGAGCGCCTCGGCGAACGGGATGTAGTAGCCCGTGTTGTAGCCGGCGCTCAGGATGATGTCGGTCAGCTCGGCTGGGCCGATCTTCCCGCCGATGGGCGAGTCCTCGGCCGCGTCCAGCGCCTCGTAGTACTTGGCGCGGACGGCCTTCTCGGTCGTGCCCAGGTGGTACACCGAGTCGTACTCGGCCACCCAGGCGAACCAGGCCCGGATGTTGCGCTCGAACGCCTTGTCCTGTTCGAGCTGGCTCTCGTACCAGACGTTCTTCGGGTTGACGACGCCGTCCATCACCATCCGCCGCACGCGCTTGGGGAAGAGCGTGGCGTAGGTGGCGCCGAAGTAGGTGCCGTAGGAGAAGCCGTACCAGCTGATCTTGTCCTGGCCGAGGGCGGCGCGGATGGTGTCGACGTCGCGGGCGGCGTCGGTGGTGCGCATGTGCGGCAGCATCCAGCCGAACTTCTGCGCGCAGTCGCGCGCGTAGCCCTTGGACTTGGCGATCCAGGTCAGCTCGTCGCGCCAGTTCTCGGGCACGTAGGCGGGGCGGACCGGGTCGCTGTAGCCGGGGTCGCAGGTGATGGCGGGTTTACTGGAGCCGACGCCGCGGGGGTCGAAGCCGATGATGTCGTACTTGGCGGCCACGTCGGCGTGGCCGACGCCGCCGAGCCAGCGGGCGAGGGCGGGACCGTAGGCGAGACCGGAGCCGCCGGGGCCGCCCGGGTTCACGAACAGGACGCCCTTGTAGTCCTCCTCGTCGGTGTGCCGGAAGCGCGACACCGCGATGGAGATCTTGCGGCCACTGGGCCTGCTGTAGTCGAGGGGCACCTCGACCTGGCCGCACTGCGCGTTGTTCATGGGGTCATTGGGGCCGCTGACCTCGCACGGGCCCCACTCGATGCCCTGGGCGGCCGCCGCGGCGGCCGCCCTCGGCGGACCGGTGTCCGCGCTCGCGGGGACGGCGGCGCCGGTGCCGCCGACCGTCGTGACCAGGGCGGTCGCGACGAGAACGATCCGTTTCATGTGACCCTCTCCCATCGGCGGCTCCGGACGTCCCGGGGGACCGGGACCGGAGGGAAGCCGCGCCGATGCATAGCGGATGCCGATTGCGTGGAGATTGTTCACACTTCGTCCCTTATGACGGCAAGGGGCGCGATGACTGGATACGCAATCGTGACAAGATCATCGGAACTTCGTGATCCCGCGGGACGTTCCGCGTCCGCCGGGCCCCGGGACCGGACCGGGCACGCGAAAGGGCCCCGGGTCACCGGCCCGGGGCCCTTTCTCAGCCGTTCGTCAGCCGACCACGACGTCGGCGCCGGGGCCGGAGACCGAGCCGTCCTCGCCGATCTCGATGCCCATGTCCTCGGCGATGCGCATGGCCTCCTCGATCAGGGTCTCCACGATCTGCGCCTCGGGGACGGTCTTGATGACCTCCCCCTTGACGAAGATCTGGCCCTTGCCGTTGCCGGACGCGACGCCCAGGTCGGCCTCGCGGGCCTCCCCCGGGCCGTTGACCACGCAGCCCATCACGGCGACGCGCAGCGGGACGGGGAAGCCCTTCAGGCCCGCGGTGACCTCCTCGGCCAGCGTGTAGACGTCCACCTGGGCCCGCCCGCACGACGGGCAGGACACGATCTCCAGCCCGCGCTGGCGCAGCCCCAGCGACTCCAGGATCGCGGTGCCGACCTTGATCTCCTCGACCGGCGGCGCCGACAGCGACACCCGGATCGTGTCGCCGATCCCGTCGGCGAGCAGCGCGCCGAACGCCACCGCCGACTTGATCGTGCCCTGGAACGCGGGCCCGGCCTCGGTGACCCCGAGGTGCAGCGGGTAGTCGCACGCCGCGGCGAGCTGCCGGTACGCCTCGATCATCACCACCGGGTCGTTGTGCTTGACCGAGATCTTGATGTCGCGGAAGTCGTGCTCCTCGAACAGCGAGCACTCCCACAGCGCCGACTCCACCAGCGCCTCGGGCGTGGCCTTGCCGTGCTTCTCCAGGAGCCGCTTGTCCAGCGATCCGGCGTTCACGCCGATGCGGATCGGCACGCCCGCGTCGCTGGCGGCCTTGGCGATCTCCCCGATCCGGTCGTCGAACTTCTTGATGTTGCCCGGGTTGACGCGCACCGCCGCGCAGCCCGCGTCGATCGCCGCGAACACGTACTTGGGCTGGAAGTGGATATCGGCGATGACCGGAATCGGTGACTTGCGGGCGATCGCGGGCAGCGCCTCGGCGTCGTCCTGCGACGGCACCGCGACCCGGACGATCTGGCAGCCGGACGCGGTCAGCTCCGCGATCTGCTGCAGCGTGGCGTTCACGTCGGCGGTGAGGGTCGTGGTCATCGACTGCACGGACACCGGGGCGTCGCCGCCCACCGGCACGCTCCCGACCATGATCTGCCGGGACCGGCGGCGTGCCGCGACGGGACCCCGCGCCCCCTGACCGTCCCCGTCCCCGCGGACGCTCGGCATTCCCAGTGAAACGCTCATCCCTCTCCTCTTGCTCGCCGGCCCCGTACAAAGCCTAAGCGTCCCGTACCGCGGATATGACGGCGCCCGGCACCTGAACGGTGACCATTCGGCAACCCTGTGTGAACGATTTGTGTCACTCCGGTAGCCGGAGCGGATTGAACAGGTCGGCGAGTATCAGCAGCACCCCGAATCCGACCAGCAGCAGCACGACGAGATACGTCAGCGGCAGCAGCTTGGCGATGTCGACGGTGCCCGGGTCCGGCCGGCCGCGGATCCGGTTGACGGCGGCGCGGGCCCGCTCGTAGCCGACGACGGCGAGGTGCCCCCCGTCCAGCGGCAGCAGGGGCAGCAGGTTCAGCGCCCCGAGGAAGATGTTCAGCGACACCACGAGCGAGAGGAACAGGGCGATCTTGTCCCGGGTGCCGGCCCCCTCGGCGGCGAAGATCTGCCCGGACACGTCGGTCGCGCCCACCACGCTGCCGACCTGCCCGCCCGGCGTGCTCTCCCGGTCCGGCGAGAACAGCCGCGGTATCGCGGACGGCAGGTCCACGACGACGTCGCCGATGCCGGCGAGCGTCCGGCCGACGCCCTCCGCGGCGAACACCGCGGCGTTCAGCGGCCCCGTCCGCTCGTACCCGCCGCCGACCACCTGCGCGGACATGCCGACGAACGGCTCGCCCTCCACGCCGGCGAGCGTGACCCGCAGCGGCACCTCCCGCCCGTCCCGCTGGACGACCAGCCGCACGGTCCGGCCGGGCTCGGCCCTGCCGATGGCCTCCGTGAGGGCGGCCCAGTCGGCGACCGGCGTGCCGCCGAAGGAGACCACGCGGTCTCCGGCCCGCAGCCCGGCCTGCGCCGCGGGCGAGGGCGGGCGGTCCTCGGTGCAGGCGGACCGCATCGTGGCGGGCACACAGGGGCTGACCTCCTCGACCGTGCTGGTCACCGAGCCGGGCTCGCGCACACCGATCGTCATGGCCATGACCATGAGCAGCACGAACGCGAACACGAAGTTCGCGGCGACGCCCGCCCCGATGACGACGGCGCGGCGCGGCGCGGGCTGGCGGTAGAACGCGCGGTGACGGTCCGCCGCGTCGATCTCCTCCAGCGGCGTGTAGCCGACGATCTTGACGAAGCCGCCCAGCGGGATCGCCTTGACGCCGTACTCGGTCTCGCCCCGGCGGGTGGACCACAGGGTCGGCCCGAAGCCCACGAAGTACTGCGTCGCCTTCATCCCGAACCGCTTGGCGGTCAGCAGGTGCCCGCCCTCGTGCAGCATCACCGACGCCAGCAGCGCGACGACGAACGCCAGCGCGCCGAGGAAGAAGGCCATGCGGGGCTCCCAGGGCTCGTCCCCGGGCGGACCCCCGGGGGCTCAGTCGGCCGCGGCGGACTGCCCGGCCGCGGTGAGTTCTCCGGTCCTGGTCCGCGCCCAGCCGTCCGCCGCGAGGACGTCGTCCAGCGTCGGCCGCCCGGCAGGACCCGGGGCATGCTCCTCGTGCTCGTCCAGTACCCGCGCGACCGTGTCCACTATCCCGAGGAACGGAAGCCGGCCAGCGCGGAACGCGTCCACACATTCCTCGTTGGCGGCGTTGTAAACGGCCGGGAAGGTTCCGCCCAGCTCACCGGCCCTGCGCGCCAGCGCGACGGCGGGGAACGCCTCGTCGTCGAGCGGGAACAGCTCCCAGGTGTGCGCGGTGCTCCAGTCGATGCCGGGCGCGGCGTCCGGGACGCGGTCCGGCCAGTCGAGGCCGAGCGCGATCGGCAGCCGCATGTCGGGCGGGCTGGCCTGCGCCAGCGTGGAGCCGTCGGTGAACTCGACCATCGAGTGGATCACCGACTGCGGGTGCACCATGACCTCGATCCGGTCCATCGGGACGTCGAACAGCAGGTGCGCCTCGATGACCTCCAGCCCCTTGTTCACGAGGGTCGCGGAGTTGATCGTGACGACGGGGCCCATATCCCACGTGGGGTGGTTCAGCGCCTGCTCGGGCGTGACGTCGGCCAGCTCCTCCCGGGCGCGGCCGCGGAAGGGACCGCCGCTCGCGGTGAGCACCAGCCGCCGCACCTCCTCGCCGCGGCCGCCGCGCAGGCACTGGGCGAGCGCCGAGTGCTCGGAGTCGACCGGGACGATCTGACCGGGCCGCGCCCGCTCCTTGACGAGGGGGCCGCCGACGATGAGGGACTCCTTGTTGGCCAGGGCGAGCGTCCGCCCGGCGTCCAGGGCAGCCAGCGTCGAGGCGAGGCCGAGCGCGCCGGTCACGCCGTTCAGCACGACGTCGCACGGCCACGCGGCGACCTCGGTCACGGCGTCCGGGCCCGCCACGATCTTCGGGATGGGGAAGTCTCCGGCGGAGTATCCGCGGCGCTTGGCCTCGGCGTAGAAGGCCAGCTGCAGGTCCTGCGCGGCGGACGCCCGGGCGACGGCGACGATGTCGGGCCGGAACTCCAGCGCCTGCTCGGCGAGGAGGCCGACCCGTCCGCCGCCGGCCGCCAGCCCGGCCACCCGGAACCTGCCCGGGTTGCGGCGGACCACGTCCAGCGCCTGGGTGCCGATGGAACCGGTGGAGCCGAGCACGGCCAGCTCGCGGGCGGGTGCGTCGGGGCTTGAGTGAGAGAGCACGGGTCCATTGTCGGGCATGCCCGCGCCCGGCTCCCGTCCCCCGGCGGGACAGGCCGGGGACAGGGCGGGGGCGGTGCGTCAGCGGCGGCGGGCGAGGGGGATGCACAGGACCAGCCGGGCGCCGGCCGCACCGTCGCCGACGTACAGGCGGCCCGAGTGCGAGACGGCGATCTCCCGGGCGATGGCCAGGCCGAGCCCGGAGCCGCCGTCGGCGCGGCTGCGGGCGGAGTCGAGCCGGCTGAAGCGCTCGAAGATCCGGTCGCGGTCGGCGGGCGGGATGCCGGGCCCGTCGTCGCGCACCTCGACCACCGCCTCGCCCTGGTCGGCGCGGGCCTCGACCTCGATCAGCGACGCGGCGTGCCGCTCGGCGTTGGCGAGCAGGTTGAGCAGCAGCCGGGACAGCCGCGGCCGGTTGCCCTCGGCCAGCAGCCCCGGTTCGACCTTGACCGCGATCGGGACGGGCGGGTCGCGGCGGCCGGCCTCGGTCTCGACCAGCGCGCCGATGTCGAGCACCTCCCGGGCGGAGTCGTCCCCGGAGTCCATGCCGGCGAGGACGAAGAGGTCCTCGACGATCTGCTGGAGGCGCTCGACGTCGCGCAGCGACTGCCGCAGCGTCTCGCCGGCCTCCCCGTCCTCCGGGGCGGTGAGGGCGAGCTCGATGCGGGTCCGCAGGCCGGTGAGCGGGGTGCGCAGTTCGTGCGAGGCGTCGGCGGTGAAGGAGCGGCACCGCAGGACGGTCTCGTCCAGCCGGCCGAGGAGCAGGTTGACGTGGCCGGCGAGCTGTTCGAGGGCGTCGCCGGTGGACGGCACGGCCACCCGGAGGCCGAGGCCGGCCTCCTCGATGCCGGCGAGTTCCGCGTTGAGCCGCTCCACCGGGCGCAGGGCCGCGCGCACGGCGCGCAGCACGGCCGCGCTGAGCAGCGCGAGGGCGGAAAGGCCCAGCGCTGTCGTGCGCAGGGCACCACGGACCGACATGTCTCCTTTGTATGCAGTACCTACCAAAGGTGGAGCAAAGCCCCCGGCCGAGGACCGTATGCCCCTGGTCTGCGTACGCCCTGGTCAGCGGCCTTCTTCCCGGCGGGGGTGCCGGCCCGCCGGATCCCCGTGACCCGGATGACCTCGATCATGCGGGTGACACGTAAGGCTTTGCCGCATTTTTCACCTTGGGTAGCGGAGACAACACACTCCCCTGCCTATAAAGGAGGCACGTGACGTCGACTCCCGCAAGGGGAGGGCATGGGCCAGACAGGCGAGCCGACCGTGGACCCGGGCGGGCTGAGCACAGCCCAGCGCCTGGGCGACGCCTGCGTCGGCTGCCGCAAGAGGTGGCCCCGGCCGCGGGTACGCGTCGGCCGCCTGCCGGATTCGACCGGGGTGTTCGCGTGCGAGGAATGCGCACCCGCCCCGCCGGTACCCCGCGCACGGCGGGGCTCCACGGAGCAGGTCACGGACGCCGGACGGCCGGCCGGAGAGCGGCCGCCCGCGCGGACGGCGGCCCTGGAGGCCGTCGTCGTGGAGGTCTCTCCAAGGAAAAGGGTGACCCGGACATTCGGGGGGAAGTCCGGGACCACCCGGCAGGCGCGCCCGGCTGGGGGCGGCCGGGCGCGCCGGAGAGACCCTTCCTGACCGCACCGGACCGGACCGGACCGGACGGGACCGGACGGGACCGGACCCCGGGGTCAGAGTTTGGTCGCCTCGATCCAGGTCTTCTTCCACTGCGCGTAGTCCGTGCAGTCGTTGTCGCCGGACTCGCCGTCGCACGCCTTCGTCGGCGCGTGCGCGAAGATCACCTTGTCGAGGTAGGCGCGGTCACCGACGTGGTACGCGGTGCAGAAACCCGGCTTGAGACGGTCCCCGGAGCACGCCTGCGGGTTGGCGGGCGCCACCCCCGTCCACTCGGCCACCTGCTGCTGGATGTCCGGTGACGCGGTCCACTGCAGCCACTGGTACATGCAGTTCGGGTGCTCGACCCTGGCGCCGATCATCCACGCGTCCATCCAGCCCGTCACGCCCTCGGCCGGGACGGCGGCCTGCACGGGCCGGGAGGCGCGGGTCAGGACGTCCACGTGGTAGGGCCACGCCTGGCCCAGCACCGCGCGCCCGCCCGCGAACGCGCTGACGGCGTCGGCGGGCCGCTCCCAGTACTCCCCGACGTGCGGGCGCTGCCGGGCGAGGACGCGCCCGGCCGCCCTGAGCTGCCCCGGAGTCAGCGAGTACGGGTCGTCGATCTTCAGCTTGGGCCGGTCGCGCTTGAGGTAGAGCGCGGCCTCGGCGATGGCCAGCGGGCTGTCGCGCATGGCCAGCTTCCCGGAGTACCGGCTCGCCTGCCCGGGGTCGAACAGCGCGGCCCAGCTCGCGGGCGGCGGGACGGCCCGGGTGTCGTACATGAGCAGGTTGGAGCCCCACACGTACGGGACGCCGTACTGCCGGCCGTCCCGCCGCAGGAGGCCGCGCAGCTTCGGCTCCAGCTTCTTGAAGCCGTCCACGAGGTCGGGGTTGACGGGCGTGGCCTGCTTCTCGGCGATCAGCTGCCCGGCGACCTCGGGCGGCGCGGCGACGCCGTCGTAGCGGCGGCCGCCGTCGCGCATCAGGCCGGCCATCTCCTCGGGCGTCCGGACGACCTTCAGGCCGATCTTGCAGCCGGTGCGCTCCTCGAACGGGGTGACCCAGTCGACGCGCGGGTCGCTGGTGCCGCTCTCGATGGAGCCGGGCAGGGTGACGAGGTTCAGCATGCCCTCGCCCGGCCCGAGGGTGCTCGCGACCTCGGCGACGCCCACCGGTTCCGCTTCGCCGCCGCCGCTGCACGCCGCGACGCCCGCGGCGCCGAGCGCGGCGGCCGCCACCAGGGCGGACCACATCTTCACCCGCGCCGTGGCCATCAGCCGCATGTCGCTCCCGATCCTTGCCCGGGGCCCTCCCCCACCTGAACCGGGCCCGTCGGCGAGCGTAGCGCCTCGGGGCCGCCGGGGCGGCCGGTACCCGGTGGAGGCGGCGGTGCGCGCGGCGCCCGGCCGCCATTCGGGGGGTGCCGGGGACCGCGCACGAACCGATCGCCGGTCTTCTTCGGATTTCACTTCCGCCAGGAATGGAACGTGCCGGGATTACCGGTGATCACGACTCGGTGTTTCCGTGTCCACTTTCCCGGAGGTAAGAATTATGTGTCCATTGCGCGGCGCGCGATCGCGCGTTTCCGGGGTGATTGCCGGACGGGCGGTTCCGGGCGGCTCCGGGCGGTTCGCAACGGAGAAGCCGCCACGGCCCCGGGGGGACGGCGGGTGCTGGCGTCCGCGCCATACACGGAGGTTGCCGGAGAGGGATATGGCGCGGGCTGCCGTCCTTGCCCGGGGCCGCGGCGGCACCGGCGGGCGTGGCGAGGTTGGGGAACAGCGGATCACCTTGCAGTGCTGCCTGGCCACGCGATCGCCGGTACCCGGCCGGACGGCGACGGTGTGACGCCCTCGATACGCCGGAGGTTCGAGGGACATCGCACGTCGGGCCGGGTGTCGCGGGACGTCCGCGGACGGTCGTGCTCGATCATGGGGCGGGCCGCCGCGGCACGCCTGACCACCTCGATCCGTGCGATGAGCCGTTGCGGTGTGTCGGCCTCGACGAAGTCGCCGACGTCGCGGTCCCGGGGCGGCAGCGCCCACCAGCGGCCGGTGAACAGGCCGAACCAGATGGTCCAGCCCGGAAAGCGCCTGGCGAGCGCGTCCACCTCTGCTGCGTGGTCGACTGCGTTCATAGCGCGGCTCTCCTGCACATCGGCCCCGCCGGCTTCGGCGGCCCCGGACCTCACGTTTTAGTTGACCGTGGAACCTGACTTTTAATTTCGCCCCATTTAATGCGGACAGTCAGATTGTGTCGCCCGCCACAGAGTCAGTCAATGGGTGTTGGCATTATTCGCCTCGGCCTCGCGGACGAAAATCAACGACGAAATCCACCGCATGTGGGAAAGTCCCGTACGTCGCCGACCTGGACGTTCTCACGATGCGGCGGACCGCTCTCACGCACCGCGATCCCGGACGTACCATTTGTCCGCTTGTGACGTGATCTGAGAGTTTCAGCCGCTGGTCGGGAAGCCGAGGTTCACCCCGCCGTGGCTCGGGTCCAGCCACCTGGCGGTGACGGCCTTCGTACGGGTGTAGAAGTGGACGCCCTCCATCCCGTGGGCGTGGCTGTCACCGAACAGGGAGTCCTTCCAGCCGCCGAAGGAGTAGTAGGCCATCGGAACTGGGATCGGGACGTTGACGCCTACCATGCCGACCTCCACCTCGTTCTGGAAGCGGCGCGCCGCCCCTCCGTCGTTGGTGAAGATCGCGGTGCCGTTCCCGTACGGGTTGGCCGAGATCAGCTCCATGGCCTCCTCGTAGGAGCCGCACCGCACGACCGACAGCACCGGGCCGAAGATCTCGTCCCTGTAGGCGTCCATGTCCGGGGTGACGTGGTCGAGGACGGACGGGCCGAGCCAGAAGCCGTCGCCCGCGCCGCCCAGGACGTCCGGGTCGCGTCCGTCCACCGCGAGCGTGGCTCCTTGTGCGACGCCTGAATCCAGATAGGAGGCGACCTTGTCGCGGTGCGCGCGGGTGACCAGCGGCCCCATCTGCGACTCGGGGTCGTCCCCGGGGCCCACCTTCAGCCGCGCGACCCGCTCCCGGATCCGCGCCATCAGCTCGTCCCCGGCCGGGTCGACGGCGACGACCACCGAGATCGCCATGCACCGCTCCCCCGCCGAGCCGAACCCGGCCGAGACCGCGGCGTCCGCGGCGAGGTCGAGGTCGGCGTCCGGCAGCACGAGCATGTGGTTCTTGGCGCCGCCGAGCGCCTGCACCCGCTTGCCGTTCGCCGCGGCCGTCCCGTAGACGTACCGGGCGATCGGGGTGGAGCCGACGAAGCTGACCGCCCGGACGTCCGGGTGGTGCAGCAGGCCGTCCACCGCGGCCTTGTCGCCGTGGACGACGTTGAACACCCCGTCCGGCAGGCCGGCCTCCGCCCACAGCTCCGCGAGCCGCACCGACGCCGACGGGTCCTTCTCCGACGGCTTCAGGACGAAGGTGTTCCCGCACGCGATCGCGACGGGGAACATCCACATCGGCACCATCGCGGGGAAGTTGAAGGGGGTGATCCCCGCGGCCACGCCGAGCGGCTGCAGGATCGAGTAGGCGTCCACCCGGGTCGAGACGTTCTCCGAGAACCCGCCCTTGAGCAGGTGCGGGATCCCGCAGGCGAACTCGACGACCTCCAGGCCGCGGGCCACCTCGCCGGCCGCGTCCGAGACGACCTTCCCGTGCTCGGACGAGATCAGCCGCGCCAGCTCGCCGCCGTGCGCGTCCACGAGCTCGCGGAACCGGAACAGCACCTTCGTCCGCTGCGACAGCGAGGCGTCCCGCCAGCCGGGGAACGCTGCCCGGGCGGCGGCTACCGCGGCGTCGACCTCGGCCGGCCCGGCGAGGCCGACCGTGCCGGCGGGGCGGCCCGACGCGGGATCGTAGATGGCGCCGCGCCGCCCGGATTCCCCGGTGTACGGCTTGCCGCCGATCCAGTGCGGCACCCGCTTCCCGGCGGTCATGAGGCGGCTCCCCTGTCGTCGGCCGCCCCGGGGTCCACCGCTTCGAGGGACGCGATGAGGATGCCGAGCCCCTCGGCGGCCTCGGCGTCGGTCAGCGTCATCGGCGGCGCCATGCGCACCACGTTGCCGTACAGGCCGCCCTTGCCGATCAGCAGCCCCCGCTCGCGGGCCGCCTCCATCAGCGCCGCGGCGAGCGGGGGGCTCGGCTCGCCGGTCGCGGGATCGACCAGCTCGACCGCGAACATCAGGCCCTTGCCGCGCACGTCCTTGACGACGGGGAACCGCCCGGCCGCCGCCCGCAGCCCGCCGATGAGCGTCGCGCCCTGCCGCGCGGCGTTGGCCTGCAGGTCGTGGTCGAGGACGTAGTCGAGGGTCGCATTCGCGGCGGCCGTCGAGACAGGGTTGCCGCCGAACGTGGAGATGCCGGACGCGTGCAGGCCGTCCATCAGGTCGCCCCGGGCGACCACGCCGCCGATCGTGAACCCGTTCCCGAGGCCCTTGGCGAACGTCATCATGTCCGGGGTCACGCCGTGGCCGGCGATGCCCCAGAAGCTCTCGCCGGTCCGTCCCCACGCGGTCTGGACCTCGTCGGAGACGAACAGGATCCCGGCCTCGTCCAGGACGCTCTTGTAGGCGGCGAGCAGCCCCGGCGGCGGCGTCGTGAACCCGCCCACGCCCTGGATCGGCTCGGCGATGAGCGCGGCGACGTCCCCGCCTGTCGCGGTGGCGAGCACGTGCCGGAGGTCCTGCACGCACGCGTCGACGTACGCCTCGTCCGACATCCCGGCGAACTGCGGGAGGTGCCGGTCGGCGCCGTGCAGGAAGTGGGCGTTCACCGGGGAGTAGGGCAGGTTCCGCCAGCTCCGGTTGCCGGTGACCCCCGCCGTGCCGAACGAGCGGCCGTGGTAGCTCTGCCGCAGCGCGAGGACCTGGTCGCTGCGCCGCGCGTACGCCGCCAGCAGCAGCGCCGTCTCGTTGGCCTCCGTCCCGGAGTTGACGAAGAACACCTTCGCGTCCGGGATGCCCGACAGCCGGGCGATCTTCTCGGCCAGCTCGACCTGCCCGCGCACCAGGTACGAGGTCGAGGTGTGCACGACGCCGGTGGCGAGCTGCCGCTCCACCGCCTCCCGCACCTCGGGCACGTCGTACCCGAGCATGTTCGTGAGGATCCCGGTGAAGAAGTCCAGGTAGCCGTTCCCCTCGGCGTCGGTCACGCGGCTGCCCTTGCCGCCGACGATCTCGATGGGGTCGCTGTAGTTGAGCGCCATCCACGACGGCATGACCGCCCGGTGGCGCCTGAGCAGGTTCGCGTGTTCCGACATGCCTCCCAGTCTCGTTCGGGGAGGCCGGACAGGCCACCCGCAGAATGTCACGACCCTTCACGTTCGCTTAACGGTCTGCTGGCCGGCTGACATCGTGTAACGAAGTTCAGGGGGTTCCTTGACACCCTGTGCGGATATCCTCGGGGTCGATGCTGCCCACCGTCGACGACGTCCTCCGCCTTGAGGCGGTCCGCCGCGGGCAGCCCCGCGTCGTCGCCGGCGGCGACCGCACCGGCAACCGGGTCCGCTGGGTGCACGTCGCGGAGATCACCGACATCGCGCACCTGCTGCACGGCGGCGAACTCGTCCTCACGACCGGGATCGCGCTCCCGGACGAGCCCGAGCGGCTGCGCGCCTACATCGGCGAACTCGCCGAGGTCGGGGTGAGCGGCCTCATGATCGAGCTCGGCCGCCGGTACGCGACCGAGCCGCCGCCCGCGCTGATCGCCGCCGCCGAGGAGCACGGCCTCCCGGTCATCGTCCTCGCCCACGAGCCCGCCTTCGTGGACATCACGGAGTCGGTGCACTCCCGGATCCTGCAGGACCAGTTCGCCGAGCTGCGCGCCTCCGAGCAGCTCCACGAGATCTTCACCCGGCTGTCGGTCGAGGGCGCCCCCACCGAGGAGGTCGTCCGGCAGGTCGCCGCGCTCGGCGGGCACCCGGCCGTCCTGGAGAACCTCGCCCACCAGGTCCTCGCCGCGGACGCCGGCGGCGCCGACGCGGCCGAGCTGCTGTCGGCGTGGGAGACCCGCTCGCGCGCCGTGCGGCCGGGCCGCCGCACCGGCTACGACCCGGCCTCGGGCTGGCTGGTGACGACGGTCGGCGCCCGCGGCGAGGACTGGGGCCGCCTCATCATCGACCTCGGCTCGCCGCCCTCCCCGCGCGAGACCGTGCTGATCGAGCGGGCCGCCACCACGCTCGCGCTCGGCCGGCTCCTCGACCGGCACGCCGAGAGCGTCGAGCGGCAGGCGCACGGTACGATCATCGCCCGCATCCTCGCGCACGCCTACGCCGACCCGCAGGAGGCCGCGGCCCGCGCCCGCGCGCTCGGCGTCCCGCTGTCCGGCCGCCGGCTGCTCGGCGCGGTGCTGCGGCACCGCGGGCCCGGCGCGCCGCCCGCCGGGGAGCTGGCCGCCCTCGCCGAGACGGCCGCCGCCGCCTGCAAGGACGCCCGGCTCGCCGCCCTGGTCGGCGTCCTCGACGAGGGCGGGCCGCACGCCCGCGTCGGGGTCCTGGCCTCGCTGCCCGCCCGCGCCGACGCGGCGACCGCGCTCACCGAGATCGCGACCCGGGTCCGCGCCCGGTCGGACGGCACCGTCATGGCGGCCGGCTCGGTGGTGGAGACGATCCGCGACGTCCGGCGCTCGTTCCTGGAGGCCGAGCAGGTCGCCGACGTCGCCGCGCGCGGCTCCGGCACCCGCCCCTTCTACCGCCTGCCCGACCTGCGCCTGCGCGGCCTGCTGCACCTGCTCCGCGACGACGCCCGCGTGCAGACCTTCGTGGAGCGCGAGCTGGGGCCGCTGCTGGAGTACGACGCCCGGCGCGGCGCCGACCTCACGCGCATCCTGGAGACCTACCTGGACTCCGGGCGCAACAAGGCCGTCGCCGCCCAGCGCGCCCACCTCTCCCGGCCCGCCTTCTACGAGCGGCTCCGCCGCATCGAACGCGTCCTGGACGCCGACCTCGACGACGTGGAGTCCTGCGTCTCCCTCCACGTCGCGCTGCTGGCGCTCAGCTCCGTCCGCTGGGAACGCTCCTGACCGCCGATGCGGCGGCATCGGCCGGCCCGTGCGGAGCGTTCCGGGCCGGGGCCGCGCCGCATAACCTTCACTGCATGACGGACGCCGCGCTGCACGTTCATCGCTACGGGGACCCGGCCGGCTCCCCGGTCGTCCTGCTGCACGGGGTCAGCGGGCACGGCGCCCGCTGGCGGCGCACCGCCGAGCGGTACCTGCCGGGCCGCATGGTCCTGGCGCCCGATCTGCGCGGGCACGGCCGGTCGACGTACGAGCCGCCGTGGACGGTCGAGCGGCACGTGGCCGACGTCCTGTCCGTCCTCGACGCGGACGGCATCGAGCAGGCCGACCTCGTCGGGCACTCGTTCGGCGGGATGGTCGCGGTGCATCTGGCGCGGACGGCGCGGCGGCGGGTGCGGCGCCTCGTCCTGCTGGACCCGGCGACGGGGCTGGTGCCCGCGGACGCTGCCGCGGAGGCGCGCTCCTGGATGGCGCCGGTGTCGTTCGCCGACACCGCGCAGGCCCGCGCCGCCCTCGCGGCCCGCTGGCCGGACGCGCCCGGCGAGGCGGTGGACGACGAGGTCGCCGACCACCTCGTGTTCGGGCCGGACGGCCGGCTGCGCTGGCGGTTCGAGCCGGCCGCGATCGTGACCGCGTACTCGGAGATGGCCCGCCCGCACCTGACGCCCCCGCCGGGCCTGCCCACGCACCTGGTGATCGCGGCCAAGGCCGACTTCGTGCGGCCCGAGTTCGTCGCCGACTGCCGCACCGCCCTCGGCCCCGGTCTCGCCCTCAGCGAGATCGACGCCGGGCACATGCTCTACACCGACCGGCTGGAGGAGACAGGGACGCTGCTCGCCTCCTGGCTCGGCGGCTGAGGCCGGCCCGTCAGCGCCTGCGGAGCAGCCGCAGCAGGCCGGGCTCGGTGGCGAAGAGGCGGTCCAGTTCCGCCGCGCCGACCCGGTCGGCGAGGATCTGCAGGGCGATGTCCTGCCGGACGAACTCCGCGGCCATCAGCGCGACGGCCGGGTCCGCCGTGTAGACGCCCCACGCCGCCCCGTCGCCGAAGCCGCCCACCACGGCCTCGCGCCGGTCCGCCACCACCACGATGAGCCGGTACCCGAACTCCCGCAGGACGGTCTCGGGCGCCGAATAGCGGTGCTCGTACACGTTCCCAGGGGCGCCGGACAGCCCGCCGCCGAACGACACGTCCCCGAACGACACGTCCCCGAACGACACAAGGGAGACCTCGACGTCCCGCGCGGCGGCCTCCAGGACCTCGCCGCGCAGCACCCGCAGCTCGTCCGGCCAGACCGACATGAACAGGTCCCGCCGGGCGCCGGCGACGACGTCGCCCGCCCGGTCGAGCATCGCCTGCCCGTCCTTGAGGTTGTGGATCAGGTGCCCCTCGGGCGCGGCCGCGACCGCCGGCAGCGCGGACCGCAGCGCCGACACCGACCCGTCGAACTCGCGCCGCATGCGGTCGAGCAGCGACTCCGGCGGCAGCGGGAGGTACTCCGTCGCGTCGGACGCGCCGCGCACCTCGTACGCGGCGCCCCGCGCCACGAGCTTGCCGAGCGTCTCGTACACGGTGCTGCGCGGCACCCCGGAGCGCTTGGCGACCTCGTAGCCGTTGACCGGCCGGCCCGCCCCCACCAGCGCGACGTACGCCTTGGCCTCGTACCCCGACATGCCAAGGCGCTGCAAATGCTCAAGGACATCCTGGGTGCTCATCGCAGCACTTTATTGGCCTCCCGCGGGTCATCGGCCTCCCGCGGGCCGCGGCGGGGACCCCGGGCCCGCGGCTCGGGTGCCGCGGGCCCGGGGCGGGGGTCAGGCCGTCTTCCGCTGGAAGGGGAGGTAGCGGTCCGCGCGGCGGGGGCGTGCCAGCAGGCCGGTGGACTCGACGGCGAGGATGCGGTCGAAGCGGAAGGCGCGGACGCCCCGCCGCATGCGGCACCAGCCGACGAGGTACCAGTGGTCGCGGTGGACGAGGCAGGTCACCGGCTCGACCTCGCGGATCGTGACGTTGGCGCCGGCGTCGCCGTAGCAGAGCCGGACGACGCGGTGCTCGGTGATGGCGGCGGCGACCACGCGGGCGCGGTCGGAGGTGGAGGCGTCCAGGGGCGTGGTGAGGGTGGCGAGCGTGGTGGTGACCACGTCGTCGCGGAGGGCGCCGTCGGCTGCGTCGGGGGCGGTGGTGTCGAGGAGGGCGTGCAGGGCGCGGCGCGCGGTCGTGGCCTGCGGGCCGGTGCCCAGGTGCGCGAGGGAGAGCGCGAGAGCGGCGATCTCCGCCGCGGTGAGCGCGGTGGATGCGGTCGGGGGGTGCGTCGCAACGTTCGCCATGGTTCGATCATACGTTCGAACACTGACATTCTGGAGCCCCCGGGCGCGACTTGTCCGGGTCGCGTGACGCAGGACGGCCGGGCGGCGGCGGGGCCGCGCTCCGCCCGCTTGAGAAGGCGACTCCCATGGGGAAAACTTGACCACCGAAGAGGCGAATCTGGGGAAATCGGGGCGACCATGGGCGGACCGGTGAACCGGCGTTGAGCGAGCCGCGCGTGGGCCGGCCCCCGATGAGCCGGGACGAGGCGGATCGCACGCTCGCGCGGCTCCGGGACGAGAGGGACCGCATCAGCGCCGCACTGCTCGAACTGGAGGCCCACCACGGCTATCAGCTGCTCGAAGGCGCCGCCCTCGGCGGCGGGACGCGGCGCGTGCAGTCCGACGTGCGCGCCGGGATGACCTCCCTCTGGAGCCTTTTCGAGCGCTACGACGGCGTCATCGGTGCCGCGGAGGAGCTCCGTGCCCGCATCCCCAGGCCGGGGCAGGCGCAGCTCGCGGAACTCACCTGGCTGCTCGCCGGCCCGTCGGTCGAACTGCCCGTCACGGAGGTGCCGCTGGGGCGGCGGACGCTGCTGTCCGTGCCGTCCGGCGAGCGGCTGACGCTGCGGGCGGCGGTCGAGCGGATGACGCCCCTCTACGAGGAGGTCGCCCAGGCGGTCGCGGCCCTGGACGCGGTCTGGTCGGCGCTGCTGTCGCGGCTCGCGGAGGTCGAGGCGGAGCGGCGGGCGGCCGACGAGCTGCTCGCGTCCCTCGGCGGGACCGAGCCGGAGCTCGACCGGCTCCGCGCCGAACTCGACGCCGTCGCCGCCGTCGTGCGCGGCGACCCGATGGCGCTGGCGGACGGCGGCCGCGCCGACACCGGGCGCCTCGACGCGATCCACACCCGCCTCGCGGAGGTGCGGCGCGGCCTGGAGCAGGCGGAACGGGTCCGGGACGGGTTCACCGGCCGGCTCCGCGCCGTCGCCGCCGTCCTGGACGAGCTGCGCGAGGAGGAGGCGACGGCCCGCCGCACCCGGGAGGAGGTCCTCGCCAAGATCGCCGCACCGGAGCCGCCGGCCCCGCCGGATACGGCCGCGTCCCTCGCCGACCGGCTGGCCGCCCTCGGCCGCCCGGGGCACGGCACCGGCTGGCCCGATCTCGCCGCGCGGGTCGGGGAGCTGGAGCGGGCGGCGAACGAGGCGCTCACTCGGGCCCGGGAGACCACCGGGCTCATCCGCGGGCTGCTCGACCGGCGCGCGGAGCTGCGCGGCCGGCTGGACGCGTACCGGGTGAAGGCGGCCAGGATCGGCCACGCCGAGGACGCGGCGCTGGCGCGGATCCACGACCGCGCCCGCGAGCTGCTGTGGACCTCGCCCTGCGACCTGCGTCAGGCGACCGTGGCGCTGTCCGAATACCAGCGGGCCGTCGACGAGCGGTCGAAGGGAGCGAAGCGATGAGCCAGTGCGCCGAACCGGGCTGCGGCGGAACCGTCGACGGCGGGTACTGCGTCCTATGCGGCGTGGCAGCCTCCACGAGCCCCCCGCCCGGTCCGGCCTCGCCGGGCTCCTGCGCGCAGCCCGGTTGCACCGGGACGATCTCGGACGGCTACTGCGACGTGTGCGGCAGTCCCCCCGCGCCGAGCGTGCCCGCGCCGCGTCCCCCGGCCGCCGTGCCGGACGACGCGTGCGGCCAGCCCGGCTGCACCGGGACGATCATGGACGGCTACTGCGACGTGTGCGGCTCGCCGCCCGCCCACACCAGCCTGACCTCCCGGTCGCGCCCGGCATCGAGGACGGCGGGGACGGGCACGTCGGGCAGCACGGGCACCGGCGGCACCCGGACGGGCAGCACCCGCACCGGGTCGGCGCGGTCGTCCGGCCGCCGCGGGATGCTCGGCGCGGGTCTCGTCGAGGTGCCGCGCGTCCCGTACCGGGACCCGACCACGGCGGTGATGAGCGACCCGCAGGTCGCCGAGGGCAAGCGGTTCTGCAGCAGCTGCGGCGAGCCGGTCGGCCGGGGGCGCGGCGACCGGCCGGGCCGCACCGAGGGGTTCTGCCCCAAGTGCGGCACCCGGTTCTCCTTCACCCCGAAGCTCAGCCCCGGCGACCTCGTCGGCGGGCAGTACGGCGTGCTGGGCTGCCTCGCCCACGGCGGCCTCGGCTGGATCTACCTGGCCAAGGACCGCAACGTCAGCGACCGGTGGGTGGTGCTGAAGGGCCTGCTGGACAGCGGCGACGCCGACGCGATGGCCGCCGCCGCGGCCGAGCGCGCCTACCTCGCCGAGGTCGAGCACCCCAACATCGTCAAGATCTACAACTTCGTCCAGCACGACGGCGACGGCTACATCGTCATGGAGTACGTGGGCGGGCAGTCCCTCAAGGACATCCTGCTCCGGCAGCCGCAGCCGCCCGGCGAGAAGCACCTGCCGCTCGCGCAGGCCATCGCCTACGGGCTGGAGGTCCTGCGGGCGTTCGAGTACCTGCACGCGCAGGGCCTCGTCTACTGCGACTTCAAGCCGGACAACGTCATCCAGTCCGAGGAGCAGCTCAGGCTGATCGACCTCGGCGGCGTGCGGCGCCTCGACGACCCGGACGGCGCCATCTACGGCACGGTCGGCTACCAGGCACCGGAAATCGCCGACGACGGGCCGTCGGTCTCCTCGGACCTGTACACGGTCGGCCGCGCGCTGGCCGTGCTGAGCTTCCCGTTCCGGGGCTACACCCGGACGTTCGCCAACGCCCTGCCGCCGCGCTCGCAGATCCCGCTGCTGCAGCGGTTCGAGTCGTTCGACCGCTTCCTGCGCCGCGCCACCCACGAGGACCCGGCGCAGCGGTTCCAGGACGCGGCGGAGATGGCCGAGCAGCTCACCGGCGTGCTGCGCGAGGTCCTCGCCGCCGAGGACGGCGTGCCGCGACCCGCCCCGTCCGGGCTGTTCGGGCCCGAGCGGTTCGCGGCCCGGATGGCGGACGGCGGGACGGCCGAGTCCGCGCTGCCGCCCGTCCCGCCGGCGGTGGCCGCGTCGGCGCTGCCGGTGCCGCTCGTGGACGGCGCCGACCCCGCCGCCGCGTTCGTGTCCGGGCTGACCGCGCTGGAACCGGCGCAGGTCGCCGAGGCCGCTTCGAAGGCGCCGCAGCGCACCCCCGAGGTGCGGCTCGCGCACGCCCGGGCCAAGATCGAGCTGGGCGCGGCCGAGGAGGCCGGCGAGCTGCTCGACGAGGTCGCCGCCGAACGCCCCGGCGACTGGCGGGTCGACTGGTACCGCGCCATCGCGCTCCTGTCCCAGGGGCGCGTCCAGGAGGCCGAGCCGAGGTTCGACCGGCTGTACGGGCTCCTGCCCGGCGAGGCGGCGCCCAAGCTGGGCCTCGCCTACTGCCGCGAGCTGCGGGCCCCGCTCGACGCGATCCGCCTGTACGAGATGGTGTGGCGCACCGACCAGAGCTACATCAACGCGGCGTTCGGCCTCGCGCGGGTGCATCTGGCGGCGGGCGACCGGGGCGCGGCGGTCGCCGCGCTCAACTCGGTGCCGGAGATCTCGATCCGGTACGTGACCGCCCAGGTGGCGGCGGTCGCGACGGCGGTGCGCGGCCGCAGCCCCGCCGAGCTGACGGCGCCCGAACTGGTCGCCGCGGGCGAGCGGCTCACCGCGCTCAGGGAGAACCTGGACGCCGAACGCCGCGACCGGCTCGCCGCGGAGGTGCTGGAGGCCGCGCTCGACTGGCTGCTCGCCGGCCGCGCCCCGGCGGACTGGGCGGGCGGCGCCCTGCTGGACGCCAGTCTCGCCGAGACCCCGCTGCGCCGCCGGCTGGAGGAGACGTACCGGGAGCTGGCGCGGCGCACCCGCGACCGGGACGAGTGCCGCCGGCTCGTCGACTCCGCCAACGCCGTGCGCCCGAGGACGCTGCTGTGACGGCCGGACGGGACGGGGCCGGCCCCGCCGACCCGGACGCGGCCAAGACGGCGGAGCCGTCCTGCCCGTCCTGCGGCGAGACGGTGTACCCGGGCGAGGTCTTCTGCGAGAAGTGCGGGCACCGGCTGGTGCCCCCCGAACCCGTCGAGGCCGTCGAGGTGGCGGAGGCCGCCGGGCCGTCCGGTGCCGGAGCGGCCCCGGCGCCCGCCGGCGCCGCCGGGCCGCCGTGCCGCGCGTGCGGCGGGACGGCGGTCGACGCCGACGGCTACTGCGAGACCTGCGGGATGCGCCAGCCCGCCGAAGGCGACCACGTCGAGGTCGAACTGCCGGCGCCCGGCGGCGCGAACGGGGCGGGGCCGGTCGCCGCGGCCGGTGCCAGCGACCGCGGCCGCCGCTACAGCCGCAACGAGGACGCGCTCGCCCTCGCCGCCCATGCCGCCGGGGTCGCGGCGGTGGTGTGCGACGGGGTCGGCTCGTCGCAGCGCCCCGAGGACGCCTCCCGCACGGCCGCCGACACCGGCGCCGCCGAGCTCGTCGCGCTCCTCGACGCCGGCGAGGACCCCGAGGACGCGACGCGCGCCGCGGCGCTCCGGGCGGCCTCGGCGGTCGCCGCGCTGGCCACCTCGCCGGGCGACTCGCCGTCGTGCACGTACGTGTCCGCGGTGACGCGCGGAGGGTCCGTCACCGTCGGCTGGGTCGGCGACAGCCGCGCCTACTGGCTGTCCGCGGACGGCGCCGTCGACCCCGCGGAGGGCGGCGCGGAGGCCGGCGCGCAGGACGGCGCGCGGGAGCCCGCCGCGGACGAGTCCGGCCCGGAGGCCGCGGACCTCAGCACCGGCGACATGGCGGAGCTCAGGGCGTCCCGCAGGCTCACCGAGGACGACTCGTGGGCCGCGTTCATGACCGCCCAGGGCGCGCTGACCGAGGCGGAGGCGGAGCGGCACCCGAACGCCCACGTCATCACGGCCTGGCTGGGCGCGGACGCCGACCGGGTCAGCCCGCACGTGGCGACCTTCCGCCCGGCGGGCCCGGGCACGCTGCTGGTCTGCAGCGACGGCCTGTGGAACTACTTCCCGGGCGCCCGCGACCTCGCGGCGCTGCTGGCCGCCGGCCCCGACGCGGACGCGCCGGACGGCTCGGAGGTGCCGGACGGCTCGGAGGTGCCGGACGGCACGGAGGTGCCGGACGGCACGGAGGTGCCGGACGGCGCGGACGCCCACGCCGCGGCGAACGGGGCGGCATCCGTCCCCGCGGCCGATACCGTCCCCGCCGGCGACACCGTCCCCGCGGCCGGTCCCGGCCACGATCCGGCGGCCGATCCGCTCGGCGTCGCGCGGACGCTGGTCCGCCGCGCCCTGGACGCGGGCGGCCGCGACAACATCACGGTCGCGGTCATCCCGATCCCGTCCCCCCGCTCCCCGCACAGCCGCATCCCCCAGAGCGTCCCGCACAGCACGGAGCCCCGATGAGCGAGCAGCCGCAGTTCACCATCAAGATCGACCAGAACAAGTACCTGCCGGAGGACGGCCGCGAGGTGCACGCCATCGTGTCCGTCGAGGCGGGCGCCGAGGGCGGCGCCCTGCCCGCCCCGGCCGCCGCGAAGGCGTCCGAGGTCATCATCATCGACACCTCGGGGTCGATGAGCTACCCCGATACCAAGCTGCGCGCCGCGGTCGCGGCGGCGCAGGTCGCGGTCGACACCCTGCGCGACGGCGTCGAGTTCGCGGTCGTCTCCGGTTCCAACTCCGCCTCGATGGTCTACCCGCGGCAGGGCGGCCTCGTCCCGGCGTCCCCGCAGACCAAGGAGAAGGCCAAGCGGGCGCTGAGCGGGCTGCGGGCGTCGGGCGGCACCGCGATCGGATCGTGGCTGCGGCTCGCCGACGAGCTGTTCGACGACGTCCAGGGCGGCATCCGGCACGCGATCCTGCTGACCGACGGCAAGAACCAGCACGAGACGCCCGAGGAGCTCGACGCCGTCCTGTCCCGCTGCGAGGGCCGGTTCGTGTGCGACTGCCGCGGCGTCGGCACCGACTGGGAGGTCGCCGAGCTACGCAAGATCTCCTCCGCGCTGCTCGGCACGGTCGACATCGTCGCCGACCCCGCCGGCCTCGTCGCCGACTTCCAGGCGATGACGGAGGCGGCCATGGGCAAGTCCGTCGCCGACGTGGCGCTGCGGGTGTGGACACCGCAGACCGCGCGGCTCCGGTTCGTCAAGCAGGTCATGCCGTCCGTGGAGGACCTCACCGGCAAGCGCGTCGAGTCGGCGCCGCAGGCCGGCGACTACCCGCTGGGCGCCTGGGGGGCGGAGAGCCGCGACTACCACGTCTGCGTGGAGGTCCCACCCGGCGAGATCGGCAAGGAGCTGCGCGCCGCGTGGGTGAAGCTCGTCGTGCCGGGCGCGCCCGGTGCGGAGGCGCAGGTCCTCGCCACCGGGAACGTCCTCGCCCAGTGGACCGACGACGAGGCCCGGTCCACCCGCATCAACCCGCGGGTGGCGCACTACACGGGGCAGGCCGAGCTCGCCGTCGCCATCCAGGAGGGGCTCCAGGCCCGAAAGGACGGCGACCTCGACACCGCGACCGCGCGCCTCGGCCGGGCCGTGGTGCTTGCCGACGAGGCCGGCAACGACGCGATCACCGCGATGCTGCGCAAGGTCGTGGACGTCATCGACCCCGCGACCGGCACCGTCCGGCTGAAGCGCGACGTCGACAAGGCCGACGAGATGGCCCTCGACACCCGGTCCAGCAAGACCGTCCGGACGCGCAAGGACGAGACGCTGACCACGCCGCGGCCGAGCGAGCGCTGAGCATGGCGACCTGCCCCAGCGGCCACGACTCCGCCGCACCTGACTACTGCGACGTCTGCGGCGCGCTCATCGGCGGCGCGCCCGCGTCCGGCGCCGCTCCGGGCGCGTCCGGCGCGTACGCCCCGCCGGGCGGCGCACGCCCCTGCCCGGACTGCGGAACCCCCGGAACCGACCGCTTCTGCGAGGCGTGCGGCTACGACTTCGCCACGGGCGGCGGACGGCCCACGCCACGGACGGAGAAGTCGGCGCCCTCCCATCCCACGGGATCGCATTCTTCGGCGCCGTATCCGTCGGTGCCGCCCGCCGCGGGTTCGACCCGGGAGCCGTCCGGCCCGCTGCCCGCGCCC
>NZ_SMKM01000068.1 GCF_004348665.1 Actinomadura sp. GC306
CGGGCGGGTCGTGCGACCTCCGCTCGCTGCGTTCGCTCCGGCCGCACGACCCGCGGGGTGATCACCCAGGTCGGCGCGCATCTGAACGGGTGATCATGCAGGTCAGCGCGCATGTGGGCGCGCGATCATGCGGTTCGGATGGATGGAGGAAGACGGCGGGTAATCTCCGGCGGCACGGGCGTTGTCGGAGTGGGCCGGCACAGAGGAGAGTGGAGTGATGGGACCGCTCGCTGGGTTGGAGGGGCGGCTTACGGCGCTGCTCGGGAGTGAGAGCGTCATCACCGATCCGGTGCGGCTGCGTACCTACGAGTGCGACGGGCTGATGAACCACCGGGCCACGCCTGCGATCGTGGTGCTGCCCGAAGACGCCGAGCAGGTCGCGGCGATCGTGCGGGAGTGCGTGGCGGCCGGGGTTCCGTACGTTGCGCGGGGATCGGGGACCGGGTTGTCCGGCGGGGCGCTGCCGCGGGCCGACGGGGTTCTGATCGTCACGTCCCGGATGCGGAGGATCCTGGAGATCGACATCCCGGGGCAGCGGGCCGTGGTGGAGCCCGGGGTGATCAATCTGGACGTGACGCGGGCCGTCCGGGAGCACGGGTACTACTTCGCGCCCGACCCGTCCAGCCAGCAGATCTGCTCGGTCGGCGGGAACGTCGCTGAGAACTCCGGTGGTGCGCACTGCCTGAAGTACGGGTTCACCGCGCATCATGTGCTCGCCTGCGAGATCGTCACCCCGGACGGTGAGCTTGTCGAGCTGTCGGCGGACGGGCCGGGCTACGACCTGCTGGGCGTGTTCGTCGGCGCGGAGGGCACGATCGGGATCACCACCAAGATCACGGTGCGGCTGACGCGGGTCCCCGAGACCGTGCAGACGCTGCTGGCGGCGTTCGACTCGATCGAGGCGGGCGGGACGGCGGTTTCGGCGATCATCGCGGCGGGCGTCGTGCCGGCGGCGATCGAGATGATGGACGCGCTGTCGATCGAGGCGGCGGAGGCCGCCGTGCGCTGTGACTACCCGCCGGGCGCCGGCGCGGTCCTGATCGTGGAGCTGGACGGCCCCGAACCGGAGGTCGCGGCCCAGTTCGCCGAGGTGCGGCGGCTGTGCGAGGACGCGGGCGCCTTCGAGATCCGCGTCGCCGCCGACGACGCGGAGCGGGCGCTGATCTGGAAGGGGCGCAAGTCCGCGTTCGCCGCGGTCGGGCGCATCAGCCCCGCCTACATCGTGCAGGACGGCGTCATCCCCCGGACGGCACTGCCGCAGGTGCTGGCGCGCATCGACGCGCTGTCGGCGGAGTCGGGCGTGCGGGTCGCGAACGTGTTCCACGCGGGTGACGGCAACCTGCATCCGCTGGTGCTGTTCGACGACGCGGAGGAGGGCGCCGAGGCGCGCGCCGAAGAGGTGTCGGGCGCGATCCTCGACCTGTGCATCGAGCACGGCGGGTCCATCACCGGGGAGCACGGCGTGGGAGTCGACAAGTCGCGCTACATGCCGCGCATGTTCACCGACACCGACCTCGACACCATGCAGATGGTCCGCTGCGGCTTCGACCCCCGGAACCTGTGCAACCCGGGCAAGGTGTTCCCCACGCCGCGCCTGTGCGGTGAAGTCCCCGGCGTGCGCAAGGGGCCCCATCCGTTCGAGGGAAAGGCGGACCTCTTCTGATGCAGCCCCTCGACGCCCTGGCGAAGGTGTGCGGTGACGTGCGCCCCGGTGAGCCGGCGGACGGCGTGCTCGGTGTCGAGCCCTCTGTGGTCGCCGCCCCGAAGAGCGTGGCCGAGGCCGCCGACGTCATGCGCGTGGCCGCTGAGGGGGGTTTGGCCGTTGTCCCGCGCGGCGCCGAAACCCGCCTCGATTGGGGAATGCCACCCGAGCGGTGCGATCTGCTCGTCGACACCCACCGGCTCGACCGGCTCATCGAGCACACCGAGGGCGACCTGGTCGCGAAGGCGGAGGCAGGGCTGCCGCTGGAGCAGCTCGGCGCGAAGCTCGCCGAGGGCGGGCAGCGGCTCGCGCTCGATGCGCCCCTGCCCGGTTCCACGGTCGGCGGGACGATCGCCACGGGCGCGGCCGGCCCGTTCCGCACGCTGTACGGGACGCCGCGCAACCTGATCATCGGGCTCACGGTCGTCCGGGCGGACGGCAAGGTCGCGCGGTCGGGCGGCAAGGTCGTCAAGAACGTCGCGGGGTACGACCTCGGCCGGCTCTTCTCCGGCTCGTACGGAACTCTGGGTCTGATCGTCGAGGCCACGTTCCGGCTCCATCCGCTTTCGGCGGCCGATGCCTATGTGACGTGTTCTGTGAGTGATCCCGATGAGGCGCATGAGGCCGTGCAGAGCATCCTTCACTCGCCTGTGGCTCCGAGTGCTGTGGAGTACATCAACCCTGGGATGGTCGCCGTCCACCTGGAGGGCATCCCGGAGGGTGTGGAGACGCGTGCCCATCAGACCAAGGAGCTCCTCGGTGAGCGCGCGGGGATTTCCGAGGTCGCACCGGACGGCTGGGGGCGGTACCCGGACGGCACCACCCTCATCGGCCTGAGCGCACCGCCGCCTGCTCTGCGTGACCTTCTTGCGCTGCTCGGTTCCAAGGCGGCTGTTACGTGGAGTGGGAGCGGCCACGGCTATGTGGGGCTCCCCGCCGGTATGGCCCCTGGTGAGGTCGCCGCCACCCTGGAGCGTCTCAGGGATGTTCTGACCAGGTACCGTGGCAATGCCGTCGTCCACTACGCCCCCCAAGAGGTGCGCGACGAGATCGACGTGTGGGGCCCGGTTCCGGCACTCGCGTTGATGCGGCGTGTGAAAGACCAGTTCGACCCGGATCATCGGCTGTCCCCCGGCCGTTTCGTTGGAGGCATCTGATGAGCGCCCACGACGACCTGCCGAAACTGCTCGATGACTGCGTGCACTGCGGTTTCTGCCTGCCGACGTGTCCCACCTACGTCCTATGGGGCGAGGAGATGGACTCCCCCAGGGGCCGCATCCACCTCATGCAGCAGCACGCCGACGGCGAACCCCTCAGCGGGCCGATGGTCGAGCACTTCGACGCATGCCTCGGCTGCATGGCCTGCGTGACGTCATGCCCGTCCGGCGTGCAGTACGACCGGCTCATCGAGATGACCCGGGCCGACGTCGAGCGTGAGCACGAGCGTCCGCTCAAGGAGAAGGCCGTGCGGGAGATGGTCTTCCAGCTGTTCCCGTACGGGCGCAGGCTCCGTGCGCTGCGCGGGCCGCTGCGCGCGTACCAGAAATCGGGGCTGGAGCGGCTCGTCCGGCGCAGCGGTGTTCTGGAGCGCATCTCGCCGTCCATCGCCGCGATGGAGCGGCTCACTCCGCCGCTCGGCAAGGCCCAGCGGCTGCCCGAGCGGGTCGCCGCCCGCGGCGAGCGACGCGCCACGGTCGGGATGCTGACCGGGTGCGTGCAGGGCGAGTTCTTCCCCGGCGTCAACGCCGCCACCGCCCGCGTCCTGGCCCTCGAAGGCTGCGATGTGGTCATCCCCAAGGCCCAGGGGTGCTGCGGAGCGCTGTCCCTGCACTCCGGCCGCGAGGACGAGGCCCGCGCCTTCGCCCGCAAGACGATCGAGACGTTCGAGTCCGTCGACGTCGTCGTGGTGAACTCCGCGGGCTGCGGGTCGGCGATGAAGGACTACCGCGCGCTGCTCGCCGGCGACCCCGGCTGGGCGCGGCGGGCCGACGCGGTGTCGGCCAGGACCCGCGATCTCGCCGAGTTCCTCGTGGAGCTCGGCCCCCGCGCGAAGCGGAGGCCACTTCCGGTCACGGTCGCCTACCACGACGCGTGCCACCTCGCCCATGCGCAGGGCGTGCGCAGCCAGCCACGGGCGCTGCTGGAGGGGATTCCGGAGCTCACCGTCCGGGAGATCGCCGAACCCGACATCTGCTGCGGCTCCGCGGGAACCTATAACCTTTTCCAGCCTGCGGCCGCCGGTGAACTCGGCGACCGCAAGGCGGTGAACGTGGACGCCACGGGAGCCGAACTACTGGTCGCAGCCAACCCCGGCTGCTCCATGCAGATCGCCACCGCGCTGCGCCGGCGCGGCGCCGGCATCGCGATCGCGCATACCGCGCAGGTGCTGGACGCCTCCCTCAGGGGACTCGGCCGCGACGCCGTCGTCGCACGCCGTTCGTGACCCTGTGACCAGGACCGCCGCCGATTCAGGCGTCGGGTATCGTGTCCGACTGCTCGAACGGGATACGCGACCGAGCCTGGAGTGGGCCCTAGGGAGCACGCAGAACCATGGCCAACGACTACCCCCCTTACCGAACGCACCGCCGGAGGAAGAAGACCAGGGCCGGGCGGCTCGGGCTGGCCGGTGCCCTCACCGGCGCGCTGGGCATCGCCGCGGTGGCCGTCACGATCGTGATCCTGCGGCCGGACGGCGGCGCCGGCGGTGCGGCCCCGACGGCTCCGGCCGGCCAGGGCGGCGCCGACGCGGGGCCGTCGGTGCCGTCGCCGCGGGCGGGCCCGCCGCTCAACTTCACGACGCCCGAGGGCTACGGCTACAGCCTCGCCGCCGTCGAGGCCGGGACGGACCCCGCGCCCCTGGGCGAGCCCAAGGCCCCGCCGCCGGGGACGACGTACGCCTACGCGGACTACCTCCTCACCAACAACCAGCGGCGGCCCGTCCTGCTGGACTACCCCGCCGACCTGTTCATGCCGAAGTCGCAGGTCCCGGCCTCCGCGCGGGAGCGGTGCATGCCGCAGGCGGGCGTCCCCGACGACATGTGCACGCTCCCCAACCGGAGCGAGGTCACCGCCCGGGTCGACGGAGCGGAGCCGCCGATCGACGAGAACGGCACCACGATGATGCCGGCGGGCGCCACGTACCTGGTGCGGATCGCGTCCGAACTCCCCGTCAAGGACGGCGTCTCCCCCGGCGACCTGGGGCTGTTCGTGTGGAACGCCCGGTACACGAGCGACCTGACGGGCATCGAGCTCGCCTTCCCCAACGCGGCGGGCTAGGGCCGCTTCGTGAACCCGATGTCCTGGTAGTCGGGGTCGTGGAAGCCGCAGGCACCGAGGTTCGCCAGGTCCGCGCGCGCGGCGACGAGCTGGGGACGCTGATACAGCGGCAGGACCGACGCCTGCCGCCAGATCAGCCGGTCGGCCTCGTTCACGAGGGCGTGGACCTTCGCCGGGTCGACCTCTGCGATGGCGCCGTCCAGGGTCGTGTCGATGGCCTCGCTGCCGACGCGGGAGTAGTTCTGCTGGACGCGGTCACCCTGCGGCCGCGCGAAGACCGATTTCATCGTCGACACCGTGTACGGCGTGCCCAGCCATGAGAAGGGGACGATGTCGAACCTTCCCGGTGTCACGTGGCGGGCGAAGACGTCGTCGGCGGGTACGGGCTCGATGTCGACCCGGACGCCGATGCGCCCGAGCATGGCCCGCGTCAGCTCGCCTTCGCGCTTGCTGATCGGGACGCCGGCAGGGACGACGAAGCGCAGCGCGAGCGTCCGGCCGCCCTTGGCCCGGTACTCGCCGCGCAGGTGCCAGCCCGCCTCGTCCAGGAGCCGCCCGGCGCGGTCCGGGTCGTGGACGCCGAACTCCTCGGAGTTGTCGGCGTAGCCGTCCTGGGTGGCGACGTAGAAGTGGTTGCCGAGCGTCCGCGGCGGGACGCCGAGCCCGGACAGGTCGGAACGGGCGATGGCGCGCCGGTCGATGCCGAGCATGACGGCCCGCCGCACCCGCACGTCGGACAGGACGGGCGACGCGGCGTTCAGCGTGAAGTGCCGCCAGTCCGGCCCGGCCGCCCTGCGCACGGCGGCGCCGCGGACGCCCTGAACCCGCCGCAGCGCGCCCGCGTCCAGGCCGATGTCCATCAGGTCGATCTCGCCGTTGGCGAACGCGCCGGGCGTCGCGGACGGGTCCATCGCGCGGTAGACGATGCGGTCGAGCTTCGCCCGCGGACCCCACCAGGCGGGGTCCCGGACCAGGGTGACGGTCTTGCCGGTCCGGTCGATCTCCTGGACCCGGAACGGCCCTGCCGTGACGGGCAGCCGGTTCCGCCAGCCGCCGTTGAACCGGCCCGGCGTGGCGTACGCGGCGGCCGGATAGAGCGGGCTGAACAGGCCGCGCCAGTCGGCGTACGTCCGGGCGAAGGTCACCTTGACCTCGTGTTCGTCCGCGCCTCGTTCGATGCGCCTGATGCGGCGGTAGCCGGTGACGGTGGAGACCTCGTAGCGCGCGTCGCGGCCGGACAGCGCCCGTGCCTGGGCGACGAAGTCGGCGCGGCCGATGGGGCGGCCGTCCGACCACCGGGCGCGCGGGTTGAGCCGGTAGGTGACGGTCTGGCCGCGTCCGGTGCGCCGCAGCGTGGCCGACCGCAGGTACTCGGGGACGGGCCGCGGCACGGCCTTCTCGTCAGCGCGCATCAGGTGGGGCAAGACGCCCTGGACGACGCGCTCCACGGCCCCCGTGGTGCCGTTGACGTGGTGGAAGTTCCATTGGGCCGGGAACTCGGGCAGGGGCCAGCGAAGGGTTCCGCCATCCGCCACCTGTTCGCGGGGGACGGGGTTGACGTCGAAGGCGGGCAGTCGCTCCGCGGCGGTCGGCTCCGAACCGGTGCACCCGGCCCCGGACAGCAACACGACGCTTAGGAGCACCGCACCGGATATCCGTGTCGGTGTGTGTCGCCGTCCTTTGCGTGGGGGTGGTGACAGGCGACCATGTGGCCGGCCTGGACGGGACGGGACTCGGGTTCGTGTTCCTCGCACAGGACTCCCTCGGCAGCGGTAAGCGTGGCGTAGCGCGGGCAACGGGAACGGAAGCGGCACCCAGCGGGCGGGGACGCAGGGTCGGGCGGATCTCCTCGCAGAACGATGCGGGGACGGCGCCGCTCAAGGTGCGGGTCCGCCACGGGAACGGCGTCCAGGAGAGCGCGCGTGTACGGGTGTGCAGGAGCGCCGCAGACGTCGTCCACCGGCCCGGCCTCAACGATGCGGCCCGCGTACATGACGGCGATCCGATCGGCCAGGCGGTGGACGACATCGATGTCATGGGTGACGAGCAGGCAGGCCATACCGAGTCGCTCACGAAGGCGCTCCAGCACGGCAATGACGTCGGCTCGGGCAGTGACGTCCAGGGCCGCTACAGGTTCGTCCAGGAGAAGTAGCCGTGGTTCCAAGGCCAGTGCTCTGGCGATGCCTACCCGTTGTCTCTGCCCACCCGAGAGAGCGTGGGGGTAGCGGTCGGCATGCGCAGGGTCCAAGCCCACCAGCTCGATCAGTTCCCTGACCCGTGCCTTGGCCCGCGGCTTCGGCACCCCGTGCGCGGTCAGCGGCTCGGCGAGGATGGCGGCCACGCGCATCCGCGGGTTCAGCGACGCGAACGGGTCTTGGAACACCACCTGGACATCGCGTCGCAGAGCCTTCCGGTCACCGGCGCGTAGGGTCGCCGTGTCCCGGCCGAAGAGGGAGATGCCTCCGCCCTGGGGGCGCGCCAGGCGGAGTATCTCCATCAGGGCCGTGGTCTTGCCGCATCCCGACTCACCGACCAGCGCAAGGGTCTCGCCCTCACGGATGGTGAAGCCGATGCCGTCCACGGCGCGCACCGGCTCGCCGCGCCGTAACCCGAGCGGTCCTTTGCGCAGGACGTGGTGCCGGACGAGTGCGTCCACCTCCAGCACGGCGGTGCGCCCGCCCGTATGCGTCGGCGACCTCCAGGCCGGGGCGACCGATCGCAGCAGCTCCCTCGTGTACGGCGTACCGGGCCGGTGCAGCACCCGCTCGACCGGCCCCGCCTCGACGGCGCGTCCTTCCTGCAGCACCATGACGCGGTCGGCGAAGCCGGCGACGACGCCCGGATCATGTGTGATCAGCACGATCGCGGCGCCGGTGGCCTCCCGCGCGACGCGCAACACGTCCAGCACCTGCGCCTGGACGGTGGCGTCGAGCGCGGTCGTCGGCTCGTCCGCGACGATCACGGCCGGGTCGTTGGCGATCGCCGTGGCGATCATCACCCGCTGCCGCATGCCGCCGGACAGCTCGTGCGGGTAGGCGCGGACGCGGCGTGCCGCACTGGGGATGCCGACCAGATCGAGCAACTCGACGGCCCGTGCCCGCGCCGCGGCGCGCGAGACACGCGAGTGGACCCGCACGGTTTCGGCGATCTGGTCGCCCACCGTGCGGACCGGCGTGAGCGCCGACAGCGGATCCTGGAAGATCATGGCCAGGTCCTTGCCGCGCACCTTCGACAGCTCCGCGTCGGACCGCCCGAGCAGTTCCGTCCCGCGCAGCCGCACCGAGCCCGTCACGCGGGCGTCGTCCGGCAGCAGGCCCATCACGGCCAGCGCGAGCGCGGTCTTGCCGGACCCCGAAGCACCGACGACGCCGAGCACCTCCCCGGCCCCGGCCGCGAGGCTGACGTTCCGCACGGCACGCACGCCGGACGCGTACCGAACCGCCAGATCCGTGACGTGCAGGACGGTCAACGCGCGTCCCGGACCGGGCCGGCGGTGGGGTCGAACGCGTCCCGCAGCCCGTCGCCCAGCAGGTTCACCGCGAGGACGACGAGGACGAGCAGGCCCGCGGCGAACGCGAACGGCCACGGGTGGGCGGCGGCGGTTCCCTGCCCGTCGGCGATCAGCGTGCCGAGCGACACGTCCGGCGGCCGCACCCCGAACCCGAGGTAGGACAGCCCGCTCTCCGCGACGATCGCGACGCCGACGTTGAGGCTCGCGTCCACGGCCAGCAGCGACGCCAGGTGCGGCAGGACGTGCCGGACGACCACCCGCGGCGCGCCCACCCCGAGGTACCGGGCGGCGAGCACGTGCTCGCTCCGCCGCAGCGAGACCGTCATCGCCCGCACCGCCCGCGCCGTGACCATCCACATGAGGGCGGCCAGCACCGCCATGAGCACCGGCAGGCCGCCCGGCAGGCGGGGCGCCAGCACGGCCGCGACGAGGAAGGCCGGCAGGACCAGCAGCAGGTCGGCGCCCCACATGAGGACGCGGTCCAGCCGCCCGCCCGCGTACCCGGCGGCGGCACCGATGACGGCGGCGAGCCCGGTCGCGGCGGCGGCGACGAAGAGGCCGGCGAGCAGCGACGTCCGCGCACCGCGCAGGGTCAGGGCGAAGACGTCCCGCCCGCTCTGCGTCGTGCCCAGCCAGTGCCGCGCGGACGGCCCTTCGTGTAAGGCCGTGAGATCGGTGTCGTCCCATCCAGACGGCGACACGAGCGGCCCCAGGAACACCAGCGTGCACAGCAGCGCGAGCAGAAGGAACCCCGCGGCGGCCCTGCGGCTCGTCCGCGCGCATCCGCCGGTCACGCCGCCTCCCGGACGCGCGGGTCGAGGACGCCGTGCAGGACGTCCGAGACCAGCCCCGCGAGCAGCACTCCGCACACGGCGACGCACCCGATCGCGGCGACCACGTTGACGTCGCCGCGCGTGACGGAGCCGGCGAGCCACTCCCCCATCCCGTGCCGCCCGAAGATCTCCTCGGTGAACACGGCGCCGAGGACCAGCAGGCCGGAAGCGTAGGCGACGTAGGCCGTCATCGGGACGAGCGCCGTCCGCAGCCCGTGCCGCAGCAGCGCGCGCCGCCGCCGCAGCCCCCGGGCGCGGGCGGTGCGCACGAAGTCGGCGTGCACCACGTCCAGCATGAGGCCGCGCTGGTAGCGGCAGTAGACGCCCAGTTGCGCGAGCGCGATCGTGGCGGTCGGCAGGATCAGGTGGCGTGTCCGGTCGGCGAGGCCGGCCGCTCCGCCCGGCGCCCCGGGCGTGGCCTCACCGACCCACACGAAGAGCCGTACGCCCAGCGCGTCGTTCGCCCTGGTCGCGAGCATCTGCAGCAGGACCGCGAGGACGAACACGGGAACGGCCGGCAGCAGGCACGCCCCGAACGTCACGAGCCGGTCGGCCGTGCGGCCGCGTCGCACGGTCGCGCAGGCGCCGAGCAGCAGGCCGCCGACGCAGCCCAGGACGGCGCCCGGGAGCACGAGCCGCAGGCTGACGCCGAGCCGCCGCCACAACTCGGCGTTGACCGGTTCGCCGTCCCACGTGCGGCCGAAGTCGCCGTGCAGGACGCCGCCGGCCCAGGTGAGGTAGCGGTCGTGCAGGGGCGTCCGGTCGTTGAGGTTCAGGGCCGTGAGCCGGGCGTCGACGACGGCGTCGGGCGGACGGGGCGTGCGGTCCTCGTAGGCGGCGCGGGGATCGAGCGCGGCGGCGGCGAGCAGGTAGGCGAGGCTCACGCCCAGGACGGCGAGCACCAGGTGGTCCACCAGCCGGCGCAGCAGGAACGCCGCCATCTCCCCCTCCGGGCCGCCCGACGATGCGCACAGGATGCTACTGCCCGATTACGCATGGCGTCGGGAAAAGCTCGGAGTTACCCCTCGATATCAGGTGAGGGCGGGATCGGAGCGGCCCGCGGAGAGTATGTTGACTCGACCGGCCTGACCCGGCCGGTCGGCGCGGGGCGGCCGGGTGCGCGACCCGTTTCGGTCCTCCGGCGCCGGCGGCGATCCGAACCCGCCCCTGTGAAGGGCTCAGAGCCGCCGCCCGCACCGCGGTGCCGGACCCGGCGGGCGGTGCGGCGCATGCCGTCCGGCACCTCCCACCGGACGACCATGACCTGCACCTTCGGTTCTCTCCGCCGAGGTCCGCGGTTACCATCGCGGCACGCGCCACCGCGCCGCGACGGAGCAAGTGTGGGGGGAGGGAGGTCCCGGTGTCCTGAGGCGGACGCCCCGATGTCTGCAGGACAGCGGACCAGTCGCTTTAAAATTCCATTACTTTCGGTCTGGGGTGGGCATGGACGAGACGGTGAGAAGGAACCGCGGCGCCGGGCGCTTCGCCGTCGCCGTCGCGGTCGGCGCCGTCCTTCTCGTCGCCGCGTCGCTGGTCATCGGCGCTCTGCTCCCCGCCGACCTGCGCATGGTCTGGTGGCACCCGGAGATCCTCGTCGCGACGGCCTGGACGCCGGTGGCCGCCGTCCTGCTGCGGCACCGGCCGGGGCTGAAGGTCGGCTGGCTCATGCTCGGGGCGGGTTTCAGCGCGGCCGTATACGTCCTGTCGCTCAATCTGGCCCCGTGGTCCGACATCCACGACTTGCCCGGAACCGGCTTCCTGACCTGGCTCGGCACGTGGTTGTGGGCCGTTGACACCTACGCCCTTACGCTCGTCCTCCCGCTGATCTTCCCGGACGGCCGGCTGGTGTCGCGCTGGTTCCGCCCGGTGCTCGCGCTCGCCTTCCTCATCCCCGTGGTCGTCTGCGTCCACCTGACGATCGACCCGGACGTGCGCGAGTGGCACAACGGGGTCTCGGTCTATCCGTTCGGTGACATCCCGCTGCCCATCAGCGTGCTCATCCTCGGCACGCTGGCGGCGGCGCTCTGCTCGATCCTGGTGCGGTTCGTCAAGTCGCCCCCGGACGTCCGGCGGCAGATCGCCTGGGTCGTCTACCCCGGGCTCGTCGCCATCGCGGTGATCTACGCGGGCGAGAACACGGTGATCGGCGACCCGGTCCGCAACATCACGATCGTCGCCGTGCCCGTCTGCGTCGCCATCGCGATCACCCGCTACCGGCTCTACGACATCGACCTCGTGATCAGCCGCACGCTGGTGTACGCGGGCCTCCTCGCCCTCGTCACCGGCCTGTACTTCGCGTTCGTCGGCGGCGCGAGCCTGCTCGCGCACGGCGAGGGGACGATCTCCGGGCTGGCCGCGGCGATCATCGCGGGCGCGGTGTTCGAGCCCGTCCGGCGCCGCCTGCAGCGCACGGTGGACGGGTTCATCCACGGCGAGCGGGACCCGTACCGCCTCGCCGACCGCCTCAACCGGCGGCTGCAGACCGCCGCCGACCCGCCCGCCGCGCTCGCGGTGGCCGCGGAGGTGGCCCGCTCCGCCCTGCACGCCACCGGCGTCACGATCGAGGTGCTGGACCGCGACGGCCGCACGATCTCCGCCGAGGACGGCGACCTCGGCGACCGGCCGCAGCTCATCCCGCTGGTGTGGCACGGGGAGCCGGTCGGCCGGCTGCTGTTCGGCGTCACCCGCTCGCCGGACGCGCGGCTGTCGACCATCCTCGCCCGCAACCTCGCCGAGCTGGCGAACGCGGTCCGGCTCGCCGCGGACGTCCAGCGCTCCCGGGAGCACATCCTCCGCACCCGCGAGGAGGAGCGGCGGCGGCTGCGGCGCGACCTGCACGACGGCCTCGGGCCGACGCTCGCCAGCCTCGCGATGACGGTCGACGCCGCGCGCATCACGCTGAAGACCGACCCCGCGGCGGTGGACGCCCTGCTGGAGGAGCTCCGCGCGACGATGGGCAGCACCATCGGCGACATCAGGGAACTCGTGTACGGGCTGCGCCCGCCCGCGCTGGACGACCTCGGGCTGGAGGGCGCGATCCAGGCGCTCGGCGGGGTCGTCGCCACGGGCGACGGCCCGAAGGTGGACGTCCAGGTCGAGGGCGATCTCGACGGCCTGCCCGCCGCCGCCGAGGTGGCCGCGTACCGGATCGTCCAGGAGGCGCTCACCAACGTGCACCGGCACGCCAACGCGTGCTCCGCGGTGGTCCGCCTGCACCTGAACGGCGACCTGCACGTCAGCGTCGACGACGACGGCGTGGGGCTGCCCTCACGGGTGCGCTCCGGCGTCGGCATGTCGTCCATGCGCGAACGCGCGGCCGAGCTCGGCGGTTCCTGTACGGTCGGCCCCGGTCCGAAGGGCGGGACGCTGGTCCGGGCCAAGCTGCCCGTCAACGGCGTCCGCAACTGAGACGTCTCCGCGTTCCCGGTCCCTGGGATTCCCGGGTCGTACGTCCTCCGGCCCGCTCCCGGAGTCTCACCCGGTGGGAGGGCCGGTGACCGCCCCCCGCCAAGAAGGTCGCCACCGGCCCTCAGGCTCCGTACGGTACCGGGGCTCCCATCCCGATCCGTACGGGCCATTCACCAGAGGGTGTGCATGAATAAAAGTATGCGGCCGGGGGTCCCGGCGGTGAGGGACAGTTGTCCCGTTCGTGCCGGGACGAGGGTGGCGGCGGTTGCGGCGCTGGTCGGCGGGGGTGCGCTAGATCCAGCCCGGCCGGGTCTCGCCCTCGGCGACCAGGACCGCCGGGCCGGTGAGGCGGCTCGTCCCGCGCCCGAGCGCCACGGTGACCCGGCCGCCGGGCACGTCCACGGTCCATTCGCCCGGTTCGTCCATCCCCCGGGCGGCGACGGCGGCCACGGCGACCGTCCCGGTCCCGCAGGACCGGGTCTCGCCGGAGCCGCGCTCGTACACCCGCATCTCCAGGTGCCGCTCGCCGACCGCGCGGAAGAACTCGACGTTCACGCCGTCGGGGAAGGCGGCGGGATCGAAGCCGGGCGCCCGCGACAGGTCGAGCGCCGTGAGCGGCCCGTCCACGCGGCAGGCCAGGTGGGGGTTGCCCACGGAGACCCGCTCCCCGTGGAAGACCGCGTCGGCGACGGTGGCCTCGGCGGGGCCGAGGAGGTCGGCCGGGCCCATCTCGACCCCGACGTCCCCGGTCGCGCCGAGCGTCACCCGCCGCAGGCCCGCCCGGGTCGCCACGTCCCACTCGCCGGGCGCGGCGAGGCCGGCGTCGACCAGGTAGCGCGCGAAGACCCGCATCCCGTTGCCGCACATCTCCGCGATGCCGCCGTCGGCGTTGCGGTAGTCCATGAACCACTCCGCGCCCGCGTCGATGCCCGCCTCGACACCCGCGTTCTCGATACCCACGGCCTTCGTGCGGACGACCCGCAGGACGCCGTCGGCGCCGATCCCGGCCCGCCGGTCGCACAGCCGCGCCACCGCCTCCGGCGTGAGGTCCAGGACGCCGTCCGGATCGGGCAGGATCACGAAGTCGTTCTCTGTACCGTGCCCCTTGACAAACCGCATCCCCCGATCCTATTGCGTGCGCGGGAGGGACCGGCCGACCAGCGCGAGCGCGCGGCCGACCAGGTCAGGGGCGTCGTAGGGGAGCCACTGGACGCGCGGGTCCCGGCGGAACCACGACTCCTGCCTGCGTGCGAAGCGCCGCGTCTGCCGGATGGTCTCCTCCCGGGCCTGCTCCTCGGTCCACTCCCCCGACAGGAACCGGAGCACCTGCGCGTAGCCGAGGGCGCGCCCGGCGGTCAGGCCGTCGCGCAGGCCCGCGCGCTCCAGCTCGCGGACCTCGTCGACCAGGCCCGCCTCCCACATCCGGACGACCCGCAGCGCGATGCGCTCGTCCAGTTCCGCGCGCGGGACGCTCAACCCGAGCTGCACGACCGAGTCGTAGCGGTACCGGTGCTCGGGCAGGGTCGCGGTGAACGGGCGTCCCGTGATCTCGATGACCTCCAGGGCGCGGACGATGCGGCGTCCGTTGCTCGGCAGGATCGCGTCCGCGGCGGCCGGGTCCGCCGCGCGGAGGCGCTCGTGCAGCGCCGCGGGCCCGGCGTCCGCCAGTTCCCCCTCCAGCCGCGCCCGGACGTCCGGGTCCGTGCCCGGGAAGTCCATGTGGTCGAGGGCCGCCCGCACGTACAGGCCGGAGCCGCCGACGAGCACGGGCGTCCGGCCCCGCCCCCGGACGTCGGCGACCACGGCGGTGCTGAGCCGCTGGTACTCGGCCACGCTCGCGGTCTCGGTCACGTCCCAGATGCCCAGCAGGTGGTGGGGCACCCCGCGCATCTCGGCGGGCGTGAGCTTGGCCGTCCCGACGTCCATGCCGCGGTAGAGCTGCATCGAGTCGGCGTTGACCGCCTCCCCGTCCAGCCGGAGGGCGAGTTCCACGGCGAGGTCGGACTTCCCGGCGGCGGTCGCGCCGACGACGGCGAGCACATCGGGGACGGCGGGAGACGGCGCCGGGTGCGCGGGCTCGTGCGCATTTCGTGAGGTCACAGGCTTAATTGTGGCAATAGTCGGGGTATGGGCGGGATGTACGGGTGTTCCGCGTCATGCGGGCACCGACGGCAGGACGAGGGACCCGGGGGATATTCGATGTCCATCGTGGACAAGGTGAAGCAGATGCTCGGGCAGCACCCCGACAAGGCCCGCGACGGTGTGGAGCGGGGCGGGGACATGATCGACGAGCACACGGGCGGCAGGTACGCCGACAAGGTCGACCGGATCCAGGACAGGGCCGGCGACTACATCGAAGGCGGCCGGGGGCACGGTGACCACGGCGGTCACGGTGACCACGGCGGTCATGGCGACCACGGAGGTCGCGGCGGCGGGCACGGCGGACCCGGTCAGCAGCCGTGACGCGGGCGTGACCAGGCCGCGACGAAGTAGCCGACACCGTACGGCGCGTCGTCCGCGAGCAGGCCCGCGCTGAAGGCGTCTCCGCCGGCCGCGCCGGCGAGGACCTGCCATGCCGCCCGCCCGGCCACCTGGAGTTCCCGGGACAGCTCCGGATCCAGGGCGGCCAGGGCGGCGGCGTCGCCGGCCGCGAGCGCACGCGCCACGGCTCCGTCGTAGGGGGCCGCGCGCTCGTCGAGGTAACCGGGCGCCTTCTCCGAGCGGCACGCCGTGCCGTCGCCCATCACCAGCAGCGCCACCCGCTCGGACGACTCCGCGAGCCTCCGCCCGAGCGCCAGGCACTCCTCCGGCGGCGCGTCGAACGCGATCGCCTCGTAGCGGGCGACGCCCTCGACGCCCTGCCGGCCCAGCAGCCAGCGACCGATGCCGAGGGACAGCGGGAGAGCCTCCGCATCGTCCTTGGGGGGATCGGGGATCGTCCAGGAGAGCCCGTACGGCCGCAGCGACGCGTACGCGTCCGGGCCGTAGGTGCGGGTCTCCGGGGCGCCGCCGACGACGATCAGCGCGTCCGCCGGCACGTCCGCCCCGGCCAGCCGCCGGACGGCCTCGCCGCACGCGGCGCGCAGCCCGGCCAGCTCCGGCGCCGCCTCCCCCGCCACCGCGGGCACGAGGAGGGGCGGATGCGGGCACACCGCCGCCGCTACGAGCACACTGCCTCCCTCACACCGGCACCCTGACCACCGGCACTCGGCACCTGACACCCGGCCCGCGCGCCACCGGCGGCGCGGGGCCGACCCCCGATCATGCCCGAGTTCAGGAGACGGCGGAGCAGCCCGGCGCGGGCGTGTCGGCCTGCGCCGGACGCCCGATCGACGGCATGCCGAGCGAGACGCCCTGCCGGCCGTCCGCCCCGGCCCGCCGGGCCTCCCACGCGTCGCCCGCGCGCGTCCGGCGGACGGCGGGGGCGGGCTTGTCGGCGACGAGGTGGTGCGGGGCCGCGTAGGTGACCTCCACCGTGACCATGTCGCCGGGGCGGACCGGCTCGTCCGGCACGGCGAAGTGGACCAGCCGGTTGTCGGGCGCCCGGCCGGACAGCCGGCGGGTCGCCTGGTCCTTGCGGCCCTCGCCCTCGGCCACCAGGACCTCCAGGGTCCGGCCGAGCTGCCTCTTGTTCTCCTCCCAGGAGATCTCCTCCTGGAGGGCCACGAGCCGCTCGTACCGCTCCTGGACGACCTCCTTCGGGAGCTGCCCGTCCATGACCGCCGCCGGGGTGCCCGGACGCTTGGAGTACTGGAACGTGAACGCCGACGAGAACCGCGCCTCCCGCACCACGTGCAGGGTCTCCTCGAAGTCGGCCTCGGTCTCCCCCGGGAACCCGACGATGATGTCGGTGGTGATCGCCGCGTCCGGGATCGCGGCCCGGACCCTGTCGATGATGCCGAGGTAGCGCTCCTGCCGGTACGAGCGGCGCATCGCGCGCAGCACCGCGTCCGACCCCGCCTGCAGCGGCATGTGCAGCGACGGCATCACGTTCGGCGTCTCGGCCATGGCGGTGATGACGTCGTCGGTGAAGTCCTTGGGGTGCGGGGAGGTGAACCGGACCCGCTCCAGGCCCGCGACGTCCCCGCAGGCCCGCAGCAGGCCCGCGAAGGCGGACTCCCCGCCCGCCGTCATCGCGCGGACCTCGTCCGGCGCGGCGGCGAGGGCGCCGAAACCGGAGCCGTACGCGTTGACGTTCTGGCCGAGGAGGGTGACCTCCAGGACGCCCTCGGCGACCAGCGCCTCGATCTCGGCGAGGATCTCCCCGGGGCGGCGGTCCTTCTCCTTGCCGCGCAGCGACGGGACGATGCAGAACGTGCAGGTGTTGTTGCAGCCCACGGAGATCGACACCCACGCGGCGTAGGGCGACTCCCGGCGCGTCGGCAGCGTCGAGGGGAAGGTCACCAGCGACTCTTCGATCTCGACCTGCGCCTCGCTCTGCACGCGCGCCCGCTCCAGAAGCGCGGGGAGCGACCCGATGTTGTGGGTGCCGAACACGACGTCCACCCAGGGGGCGCGCTTGACGATGGTGTCGCGGTCCTTCTGCGCGAGGCACCCGCCCACGGCGATCTGCATGCCGGGATGCCCGTCCTTGACCGGCCGCAGATGGCCCAGGTTGCCGTAGAGGCGGTTGTCGGCGTTCTCCCGCACCGCGCAGGTGTTGAACACCACGACGTCCGGCTCGGCGTCGGCCGCGCGGACGTACCCCGCCGCCTCCAGCAGACCGGACAGCCGCTCGGAGTCGTGAACGTTCATCTGGCACCCGTAAGTACGGATCTCGTACGTACGGGGAGCCGTATTCATAGGCGCACTCATGACGGTTACCAAGGGTACGGGCCTTACGCGATATCACCGAACCGGCCGGTGCGACGCGAGCGACCTCCGATGATCACTCTCCGCCACGGGGAACCCCGCGCGACATGGGGATTCGTGATCGTATCGGTACCGCGCGGCAACTTTTGCGCCGTCGGGCATGACGTAAAGTCCGACCGCATGACGGACAGCGAAGGCGGACCCGACCTCACCAAGGACGGGCCTGGGGACTCCACTCCGGAGCCTGCCACCGAGGGTGGCCGGCCCCTTGTGGTGGCCGAGAACGTCAACAAGTACTTCGGGGAGCTGCACGTCCTCAGGGACATCAACCTGACCGTGAACTCCGGAGAGGTCGTCGTCGTCATCGGCCCTTCCGGCGGGGGGAAGTCGACCCTGTGCCGGTCGATCAACAGGCTGGAGCCCATCGACAGCGGGAAGATCCTCGTCGACGGCAGGGAACTGCCGAAAGAGGGAAAGGAGCTCGCGAAGCTCCGCGCCGATGTCGGCATGGTGTTCCAGTCGTTCAACCTCTTCGCCCACAAGACGATTCTCGACAACGTCACGCTCGGGCCGATCAAGGTCCGCAAGCAGGGCAAGCAGGAGTCCGAGAAGCACGCGATGGAGCTGCTGGACCGCGTCGGCATCGCGAACCAGGCGCAGAAGTACCCCGCCCAGCTGTCCGGCGGCCAGCAGCAGCGGGCCGCGATCGCGCGCTCCCTGGCGATGCGGCCGAAGGTGATGCTCTTCGACGAGCCGACCTCGGCGCTCGACCCCGAGATGGTCAACGAGGTCCTCGACGTCATGACCGGCCTGGCCCGCGAGGGCATGACGATGATCGTCGTGACCCACGAGATGGGCTTCGCGCGCCGCGCGGCACAAAAGGTCGTGTTCATGGCGGACGGCCAGATCGTGGAGGAGAACACGCCCAACGAGTTCTTCACCGACGCGCGCACCGACCGCGCGAAGGACTTCCTTTCCAAGATTCTCACCCACTGATCCACTTTTCCCCGATGTATCCACAGATCTGAACTGTTCGGTCCGCAGAGGATGTGAATGGTCCACTGAGCCGCGGGGCTCCGGCAGAGTAGAGGTAGGACGAGAAATGCGAGTACGTCGTTTCGGCGCCCTCATCGGGGCGGGCATGGCATTGTCACTGGCGCTTTCGGCGTGTGGCAGCGACACCGAGAAGACCGAGGCCACGACCGTCCTGCAAAAGGCGCAGGACGAGAAGAAGCTGACCATCGGCATCAAGTACGACCAGCCGGCGCTGGGCCTGAAGAAGCCCGACGGCACCTTCGACGGCTTCGACGTCGACGTCGCCAAGTACATCGCCAAGGAGCTCGGCGTCCCCGAGGACGGCATCACCTTCAAGGAGACGACCTCGGCGAACCGCGAGTCGTTCATCGGCGGCGGCCAGGTCGACCTCGTCATCGCCACCTACTCGATCACCGAGGCGCGCAAGCAGCAGGTGACGTTCGGCGGCCCGTACTACGTGGCCCACCAGGACACGATGGTGAACGCCGACAACAACGACATCAAGAAGACCGCGGACCTCAAGGGCAAGCGGCTGTGCAAGGCGGCCGGGTCCAACTCGTTCCGCCGGATCACCGACCCGCCGCCGGACGGCAAGCTCGACATCGACGGCGTGAAGCTGGTCGACGCGCAGAGCTACTCCGAGTGCGTGAGCAAGCTGAAGTCCGGCGCACTCGACGCGGTCAGCACCGACGACCTGATCCTCGCCGGGTTCGCCAACCAGCAGAAGGGCTCGTTCAAGGTCATCAACGACCCCTTCACCGACGAGAAGTTCGGCGTCGGCATGAAGAAGGGCGACACCGAGACCTGCGAGGCCGTGAACAAGGCCATCAACAAGATGTACTCCGACGGCGCCGCCGGGCAGTACCTCGACAAGCACTTCGCCGGTACCGGGCTGAAGCTCGTCAAGGAGGTCCCGACGATGGAGGGCTGCGCCTGACCGAGGGCGGCGCGCCCGGCCGCGGGCGCCGCTCCTGACCAGGCAGAGCCCGATCGGCCGTGCCGGTGCGTCCCCGGAAGGGCGTGTCCCCCCGGGACGCACCGGCCTGGCCCGAACCCTTGGAACGCCATGGAACAGCTGAGCAATGTTTGACTTCACCCCGTTCTTCGAGAACTCCGGGGAGATCCTCCAGGGATTCTGGGCGACCCTGCGCCTGGCGGCCGCCGCCGCGGTGCTCTCCCTGCTCATCGGCACGATCATGGTGAGCTTCCGGGTCGCGCCCGTCCCCGTCATGCGCAGGTTCGGCACGGGCTACGTCAACATCGTCCGGAACACGCCCCTCACGCTGGTGCTGCTGATGTGCAGCCTCGGGCTCAACGACATCCTCGCGCTGAAGTTCTCCAGCGTCTCCTCGACGACCTACTACTGGTGGGCGGTGGTCGGGCTGTCCGCCTACACCGGCGCGTTCGTGTGCGAGACGCTGCGCTCGGGCATCAACACCATCCCGCTGGGCCAGGCCGAGGCGGCCCGCTCGATCGGGCTGACGTTCACCCAGTCGCTCCGGATGATCATCCTGCCGCAGGCGTTCCGGTCGATCATCGCGCCGATGGGCAGCGTGCTCATCGCGATGATCAAGAACACGACGGTCGCCGCCGCGGCCAGCTACGGTGAGGTCGCGCTGGTGACCAAGACGATCGTCGACAAGCCGACGTTCTCCGACGGCGTGATCCCGCTGTTCCTCGGCGTCGCCATCGGCTTCCTGATCCTCACGCTGCCGACCGGATACTTCTTCGGCTGGCTGGCCAAGCGGATGGCGGTGGCGCGGTGAGCAGGGAAGCGAACGTCCTCTTCGACATCCCCGGCCCGCGGGCGCGCAAGCGCAACAGGCTGCTGAGCGTCCTCGTGTCGGTCGTGCTCCTCGCGATCCTCGGGGCGCTCCTCTGGCGGCTGGAGGACAAGGGCCAGTTCCAGAAGCACCTGTGGACCCCGTTCACCGAGTGGACGGTCTGGCGGCACCTGCTCCTGCCCGGGCTGATGAACACGCTGAAGGCGGCCGCGGTCGCGACCGTGCTGGCGCTGATCTTCGGTGCCGTGTTCGGCCTGGCCCGGCTGTCGGACCACTGGTGGATCCGCCTCCCCGCCGGCGCCGTCGTCGAGTTCTTCCGCGGCATCCCGCTGCTGATCCTGATCTTCCTGGCGTTCTTCGTCCCCAACAAGATCAGCCCGGCGATCGCCGAGTCGCAGTTCGGCCAGCTCCAGCGGATGTCGGTCGACTACTTCTTCTTCATCTTCGGCGTGGAGAGCAACGCCGGCGTCGTCACCGTGCCCGCGTTCGCCGCGGTCGTGTTCGGCCTGGTGATGTACAACGGCGCGGTGCTCGCCGAGATCGTCCGGGCGGGCGTCCTGGCGGTGCCCAAGGGCCAGTCGGAGGCCGCCTACTCGGTCGGCCTGCGCAAGAACGGCGTCATGCGGCTCGTGCTGCTGCCGCAGGCCGTCACCGCGATGATGCCCGCGATCGTCAGCCAGATCGTCGTCCTGCTGAAGGACACCGCGCTCGGGTTCATCATCGCCTACGGCGAGTTCCTCCAGGCCGGCTTCAAGCAGGTGCCCGCGAACTACAGCAACAACGTCCTGCAGGCCGGGATCGTCGTCGCGATCATCTACATCGCGATGAACATGTCGCTGAGCCGCCTCGCGACCTGGCTGGAGGGGCGGAGCCGGCGCAGCCGCAAGACCTCGGCCGAGACCCTCGGCACGTCCGGGCCGCCCCCGGCGCCCGGGATGACGCGCCAGGCCGCCGGCGAGCCCGGGGCCGCCTGACGAGAACACCGGCGCGAGAGCACCCCGGCGCGAGGGCGCCGGCACTTCCCGGGCGGCGCCCTCGACCGTGTTACCGGCGGGTTTGCCGGTGGTCCGCTTGTATCTTTCCGAAGTCAAACGGCCCGTCATCACCCCAACACGTCCCCGTATGCGGGACGATTCCTGGTATGACCGCTCGTGCGACCCTTCCCTATGGCTCATGGCCATCCCCCATCTCCGCGGCCGACGTCGCCCGCGCCCGGCTGCGCCTCAGCTTCCCCAACGTCGAGGGCAGCGACGTGTGGTGGCAGGAGACGCGGCCCGAGGAGGGCGGGCGGACCACGGTCATCCATCTCAAGGGCGGGCACCGCACCGAGCTGCTGCAGGCGCCGTGGGACGCCCGCACCCGCGTCCACGAGTACGGCGGGCGGTCGTACCTGCCGGTCCGCACCGCCGCCGGCCGGTCGATCGTGTTCTCCAACTACGACGACCAGCGGCTGCACCGGCTCGACGAGGGCGACCCGAAGCCGTACCCGCTGACCCCCGAACCGGCCGTCCCGGCGGGGCTGCGCTACGCCGACTACGTGCTGTCCCCCGACGGCACCGAGATCTGGTGCGTGTGCGAGGGCCACATCGCCGCGCCGTCCGCCGAACCTGAGGGCGCGGAGGGGGCCGAGGTCCCCGCGGCCGACGAGCCCGCCCCGGGCATCAGGCGCGCGATCGTCGCCGTCCCCCTCGACGGGAGCGCCGCCGACGACGCCGGCGCGATCCGCGAGCTGGTCACCGGCGCCGACTTCTACGCATCCCCCGCCCCCTCACCCGGCGGCGGCCACCTGGCGTGGGTGCAGTGGAACCACCCGCGGATGCCGTGGGACGGCACCGAGATCCGCGTGGCGGCGATCGAGGACGGCGCCACGGTCGCGCCCCGCACCGTCAAGGGCGGCCTGAAGGAGTCGGCGCTCGCGCCGCTGTGGCGCGACAACGAGTCCCTCTACGTCATCTCCGACTGGCCGGGCTGGTGGAACATCTACCAGGTGGGCCTGCACGGCGAGTCGCCGCAGGCCCTCTACCCGGCCGAGGAGGAGTTCGCGGGCCCGCTGTGGCAGCTCGGCGGCATGCCGTACGCGCTGCTCGGCGACGGGCGCCTCGCCGTCCTGCACGGCGAGGGCGACCTCCGGATCGGCGTCTACGACCCCGAGACGCTGGACCTCGTGGACCTGGAGGTCCCGTACGGGCACTGGCAGCCGCAGCTGTCCGCGGACGGCACCACGATCGTCGGCATCGCCGGCGGCCCCGACCTGCCGACGTCGGTCGTGCGGGTCGACACCACCACCGGCCGCGTCGAGGGGCTGCGCCGCGAACTGGCCGAGCTGCCCGACGTGGCCTACCTGTCGCGGCCGCGCGCCGAACGCCTGGAGGGGCCGTTCGGGCGGCCCGTCCACGCCTACGTCTTCCCGCCCGCCAACCCGCAGGTCGCCGGGCCGGAGGACGAACTGCCGCCGTACGTGGTGTTCGTGCACGGCGGTCCCACGGGCCACGTCTCCACGACCCTCGACCTGGAGCGGGCGTACTTCACCAGCCGCGGCATCGGCGTCATCGACGTCAACTACGGCGGCTCGACCGGCTACGGCCGCGCCTACCGCGAGCGGCTGCGCCGCCAGTGGGGCGTCGTGGACGTCGAGGACGTCGTCGCCGCCGCGCAGGCCCTCGTCGACGGCGGCATCGCCGACCCCGCGCGGCTCGCGATCCGCGGCGGCTCCGCCGGCGGCTGGACGACGCTCGCCACCGTCACCGGCACGGACGTGTTCAAGGCCGCGACGTCCTACTTCGGGATCAGCGACCTGCAGAGCTTCGCGGAGGCCACGCACGACTTCGAGTCGCAGTACCTGTTCGGGCTGATCGGGCCGCTGCCCGGGTTCGAGCGCGCCTACGAGGAGCGGTCCCCGCTCGGCCGCGCCGACAAGACCGCCTGCCCCGTCCTGCTGCTGCAGGGCCTCAACGACCCGGTGGTGCCGCCCGACCAGTCGGAGCGCTTCGCGCTGGCGCTGGCGGGCAAGAAGATGCCGTACGCCCACCTCACGTTCGAGGGCGAGTCGCACGGCTTCCGCCGGGCGGAGACCGTCATCCGCTGCCTGGAGGCCGAGCTGGCGTTCTACGGACAGACCCTCGGCTTCGAGCCCCGCGGCGTGCGACCGATCCAGCTGACGGTCGGCTGAGACCCGCCCGTCCGCCTCCGCGCCGGCGGACGGGCCCCGGCCGGCGAAAGGTCAGCGCGCGAACTCGGTGGCGCGCGACTCCCGCACGACGGTGACGCGGATCTGCCCCGGGTAGGTCAGCTCGTCCTCGACCTGCTTGGCGATGTCGCGGGCGATGACCTGGGCCTGGATGTCGTCGACGGCGTCGGGCTTGACCATCACGCGGATCTCCCGGCCGGCCTGCATCGCGAAGACCTTCTCCACGCCGGGGTGCTTGTCGCGGGCGATCTCCTCCAGCCGCTCCAGCCGCTTGACGTACGCCTCCAGCGACTCCCTGCGCGCCCCGGGGCGGCTGCCGCTGACGGCGTCGGCGGCCTGCGTCAGCACCGCCTCCACCGTGCGGACCTCGACCTCGTTGTGGTGCGCCTCGATGGCGTGGACGACGTCCTCGGGCTCGCCGTACCGCCGGGCGATCTCCGCGCCGATCAGCGCGTGGCTGCCCTCGACCTCGTGGGTCAGCGCCTTGCCGATGTCGTGCAGCAGCGTGCCGCGCTTGGCGATGTCCACCGGGAGCCGCAGCTCACTCGCCATGATGCCCGCGATGTGCGCGGACTCGATCAGGTGCTTCAGCACGTTCTGCCCGTAGGACGTCCGGTACCGCAGCTGGCCGAGCAGCGCGATGAGCTCCGGGTGCATGTCGGCGATGCCGACCTCCACCAGCGCGTCCTCCCCCGCGCGCACGCACAGCTGCTCCACGTCGCTCTTGCTGCGCTCGTAGATCTCCTCGATGCGCTGCGGGTGGATCCGCCCGTCGAGGACGAGCTTCTCCAGCGTCAGCCGCCCCACCTCGCGCCGCACCGGGTCGAAGCAACTCAGCAGCACCGCCTCGGGCGTGTCGTCGATGATCAGGTTGACGCCGGTGGTGGTCTCGAACGCGCGGATGTTGCGGCCCTCGCGGCCGATGATGCGGCCCTTCATCTCGTCGCTCGGCAGGTGCAGCACCGACACGACCGACTCGGCCGTCTGCTCGCTGGCGACCCGCTGGATCGCCAGCGTCACGATCTTCCGGGCGCGCTTGTCGCCCTCGGCGCGCGCCGCGTTCTCGATCTCCCGGGTGATCGGGATGGCCTCCCGCTTGGCCTGGTTCTCGATCGCCGCGACGAGCTCCGCCCTGGCCTGCTCCGCGGTGAGGCCCGCCGTGCGCTCCAGCACCTTGCGGCGCTCCTCCGCGACCCCGTCGAGTTCCCTTTCGCGGACTTCGAGGGCCCGTTTCGTCTCGGCGAGCCGCCCCTGCCACTCCTCCAGGCGCCGCAGCTCCCCGTCCAGCCGCTGCTCCCGCTCCGCGAGCCGCGCCTCACGACGCTCCAGATCCTCCCGGACGTTCCGCAGGTCATCGCGGAGGGCCTGCCCCTCCTCCTCGGCCTTCACCCGCGCGTCGGACGCGATGCGCTGCGCGTCGCGCTCAGCGCCCCCCAGGACATCCTCGGCGTCCCGCTTGGCCTTGGACCGGATCTCGTCGGCCTCGCTCTGCGCACGCGCCAGCTCCGCCGCCGCCTTCCCCGACACGCCCGGACGCCATAGGACGACGATCACGAGAGCCGCCAGGGCCACCAGCAGTGCTGCACCCAGCAGGACGCTCTCCATGAGGTCGATCCTTCCTCGCCGCGGGCCCGTCAGGAGTCCGGACCCTGCCTAGCGAGGATTTACCCGCGCTCATCGGACGGCCGGATGCACGAGACCGCCGGGCAGCGCGCGACGCGCCCCCGGAAGGTTCGGCCGTATCCGGTCGACGAACGTGTCCTGTATGCCTCTCAGCTGCTGGAACGTGCTCGGTCGTATGGCAATCCGCGAGACGCGGAGTAACTCCTCACTGCCGTAACGGTAAGCGGCCAAGAGGTAATGAGCAAGCGGCGTTGGCTTGCATTGCCCTTGGCGGTCAGGGTCGCTCAGTCTAGGGAGGGTGGGAGGTCTTCCAGGTCCGTGCCTTCTTCGGCCAGGGCCTCTTTGACTACGCGGTAGGCGAGGGCGGAGGGGTAGCCCTTGCGGGCGAGCATGCCCACCAGGCGGCGCATGCGCTTGTCCGCGGGTACGGATCTCGTGGACGGGAGCTTGCGGGCCACGAGGGCGCGGGCGGTCGCTTCCTCGCGGTCAGGGTCCAAGGCCTCCACGGCGTCGTTGACGGTGTCGTTCGCCACGCCGCGGCGGCGGAGTTCGTGGGCGAGGGCCTGCCTGGCGAGGCCGCGGCCGGTGTGGCGGGACTGGACCCATGCCTTCGCGAACGCCTCGTCGTCGATGAGGCCGACGTCGGTGAAGCGGGCGAGGACCCGTTCCGCCACGTCGTCGGGGACTTCCTTGCGGCGCAGGGCATCGGCGAGCTGCGATCGGGTGCGCGGCGACCGGGACAGCATCCGCAGGCAGATCTCACGCGCGGCCCCCTCGGGGTCGGTCCCGAGCCCTGCCGACGCCTTCTTCTTTCCCGTCCGGCCTCGCCCGGCGCCGGAGCTCCGGAAACCGCTGTTCTCGGCGTCATTCATCGGCGTTCCCCCTCACGACCTCCCGGCCGGTATCGCTTGCGTGCGGAGCCTGCCGCGAATATCCGCGACCCGGTGACGTCCGGGCCGTCGGCCGCCTTCGGGGGTGGGGTGGGCCGTTGAGCGGCGGCGCCGGTGGGGAAGGTCCGCGCACCTGTGGTGCGGTGCCGGATGAGGCGCCGCCGCCCTGCATAGGAGATCATCGCCCACTCTTCGTCAAGAGTCACCCTTATCGCGGGATTCCCGGTCAGGAATCACCCGGCTTGGCCTTGGCCGTGCGC
>NZ_SMKM01000069.1 GCF_004348665.1 Actinomadura sp. GC306
CCCCCTGCGCCATCCGTCACCCGCCTCCGCTGACCACCCGTTGGCCAGAGCCGGTCGCCGATTCGGTGGCGCGAACGGCGGGGCGGCGGGCGCCGTAGGGTTTGGGAGGCCGTGGTCCTGGAAGCGGGGAGTGCCGGATGCCGGTAGGGCATGTGGGGGACGTCAGTTTCAACAAACTGATCTCGGGTGATCTGCGCCAGACGATCACGGCGGTCCCCCAGTCACTCGACAACCAGTGGTTCGACAACGAACTGCTGGATCGGGTGCGGCGGGACGGCGGGGTCGGCGCGGCCGTTCTGCGGGAACAGGAGCAGAGGTCGCGGAGGGAGTACCTGCGGGCGCTGCTCAACGCGGAGAAGGTGCTCATCAACCGCGCCTTCCTGTACAACAATCCGCAGGTCTACCGCGATTTCGCGAAGAAGGGCCGCGACCGTGACGCGTTCGCCCGGATGCTGGAGGCCGGCGTCATCATCCCGATGCTCCTGTGGGAGGACGGCCCACTCCCGCAGACCGATCCGCAGTTCGAGGTCACCGACGGCCTCGGCGCGTGGCGCGCCATGGCGGAGAGCACGATGATGTCGTGCCTGCGGCTGTCCTGGGACGACGCGGAGAACGCCGCCCTGGCCGACGCGATGAACAGGGCGTTCGGAGAGTTCCTGACCAGCTTCCTCCATTTCAAGGAGTCGGCGCTACAGCGGGACTTCGGCCTGGACGACGAGCTGGCCCGCGGCGTCCTCCTCCGGCTCAAGGAGGTCAGCCGCTGGGCGTTCGACGAACTGGACGCCGGGCGGCCCGTGGTGCGGCAGCGCCTGTACGAGCGGTTCGTCGTCGGGGAAGGCACGGACGTCGCCCAGCGACGCTACGACGCCGGCCGTCCGCACATGGCCATCGTGAAGCAGCTCGTCGACCTCAAGTACGCCACGAACCTCGCCGACGCGGTCGACGTGTTCGCCTTGACGCCGAGCAATTCGCCGCGCCGCACCGCGCTCCAGGAAGGGCTGGCCCAGATCCGCCGGAGGCGCGGCGGAGCCGCGACCGAGTCGACCGACGCCGACGAGCTCATCCGGCTGCTGCGGAACCTGGCGTTCGAGGACGTCCAGGGCCTTCTCGAAGCGGTGCCCACGCTCGACCGGCTTTCGCTCGCCGACATCTGGCAGGTCCGCGCCGAACCGGAATGGCTGGCCTACAAGACGGCCCTGGCCCGCGTCGTCAACACTCCGTCCCTTGAGGCGCTGTCCGACCCCGAAACCGGCGTCGTCGAGATCACCAGGCAGTACCTCGCGATGCTCGGCAAGGCCGAGCGGATCCGCAACGACCGTTCCGGAGGGCGGTTCGGCGCCCTGACCGAGATCGCCATCGACATCGGCGCGCTGACGGTCAACGTCCTCTACATGCCGGGCGACGAGATCGCCTACGAGGTCGTCGGCGAGGTCGCCGCCCTGGCGGGCGTCCGGCTGGCCAGGGTTACGATCCGGCTGGGGCTGGGCAGGTTCTTGGCGAACCGGTCGCGGCACCGGATCGAGACCACCGCGCAACTTCTCGACATGCGCATGGAGGACCCCTACCGGGAGGCGAAGAAACTGATCGCCTTCCTGTCGGCGCGGAATCCCGGGCACGGCACCGGCGGAAACGGTGCCGACCTTTCGAACGAGGGTGAATGAGCACACCGGACGAGGAGTACGACCGGGTCCGCCGCGCGTGGCCGGACCTGTTCGAGAACCCGCCGGGCGCATGGAACGCGATACTCGACGAATTCCCGGCCGAGGGCGGCCCGTACGGGGTCTGCTACCGCGACGAGTACGTCCTGCTGCTGCGGGATCCGGTCGCGTTCGCCGACGGCCGCGTCGGCGGATATCTCCGGACGCTGCATCCCCAGGGGCATGCCGGAGCCGCCGTCCTGGCGGTGTGCGAGGGCGGCGTCGTCCTGGTGCGGCACTTCCGGCACGCCACCCGCAAATGGCACTGGGAGATTCCCCGGGGTTTCGCCCGGCCGGACGAAACCCCGGAGCAGACGGCTCGGCGCGAACTGGAAGAGGAGATCGGCGTCCCGGCGCGATCCCTGGAATTCCTCGGGGACTTCTACGCCGACACCGGAGTCGCCGGCAGCAAGGCGGGTCTTTTCTGGGCGGACGTGGACCGTCCCCGCGCGTCCCACCCGGAAGAGGGGATCGACCGCATCGAACTGGTCGCCCCCGACCGGATCGATCGCATGCTGGGCCGCGGCGAGATCACCGACTCCTTCACCCTGGCGGCACTGCTGCACGTCAAGCAGCGGGGCCTTTTCCCCTTCGCGTCCTGATCGTGTCGCGGAGCCGGTGCCAGGCGGTGCGGATGTAGGAGTGGAGTCGTTCGCTGATGCGGCGGGCGGTGGGGAACTCGGTGCCGAGCAGGCCGAGGCCCGCGAGGATCGCGACGACGCCGGGGCCGGGCAGCACGAGCATCGCCAGGCCCGCCGTCACCAGGGCGATGCCGGCGATCGCGACGGCCCCCTTGCGTACCAGTTTCACGTGCGCGCGGCGCCGCACCCCGGGCGCCGCGGCTGTTTCCGCCTTGGTCTCCGCCATGGACCGCCCCATCGTCCCCGTGGTCACTTCGCCTCCCCGGCACGGCTGCGTTCCTCTCTAGACGAACGGCGGCGTCCCGTGCGATCCCGATCCGGCCGCGATGTGGCCAGCGCCACACTGCCCTGGACGGCTAGCATTCCGCCAATGAGGCTCCGGTCTGGCACGGCGCGCCGTGCGCCGGCGGTGCACCGGATGGCCGCGCGGCTGTGGAAGCGGCTCGGCGGACGTGCCCAGTGGCGGCTCGCGCGGCTCAGGCACCGGACGTTCCTGGTCTACGCGGGCGGGCTCGTCCACGACGACGAGGGGCGGATCCTGCTGCTGCGGCACCGGCTCTGGCCCGCGTACCGCGCGTGGGGGCTGCCCGGCGGATACGTCAACGCCGGTGAGCGGCTGGAGGACGGCGTCGCCCGCGAGATCCGCGAGGAGACGTCGCTGGAGGTGGAGGTCGCGGGGCCGCCGGTCGGGGTCGCCAGCGGATTCCGGCACCGGGTCGAGGCGTACTACGAGGCCCGGATCACCGGCGGGCACCTGCGGATCGACACGGCGGAGATCCTGGAGGCCGGCTGGTTCGAGCCGCGGGAGCTGCCGGACGAGATGTCCCCCCGCCTCCGCGCCCTCCTCACGGGCCTTGACCTCAAGTCAGGTTGAGGTCCCAACCTGGACTTATGAGCCTCACCGATATCGAGCGCGAGTACCTCGCGACGCAGCGGCTGGGCCGCCTCGCCACCGTGGGCCCCAAGGGCGACCCGCAGAACAACCCGGTCGGTTTCCGCTTCAATCCCGAAACGGGGACGATCGACATAGGCGGCTGGAACCTCCCCCAGTCCCGCAAGTACCGCAACCTGCAGCACAACGACCAGGTGGCGTTCGTCGTCGACGACCTCGTCACGGTCGATCCCTGGCGCGTGCGCGGCATCGAGATCCGGGGACGGGCCGAGACCGCGACCGGGGACGGCGGCCAGGGCTCCCCCTTCGGCGCCCACATCATCCGCATCCATCCGCGCACCGTCTTCACGTGGGGCCTCGACCCCGCGGCCGAAGGCAGGACCAAGCACACCATCTCCGGAACGTAAGCGACTTTTCTGTTATCGCCGGTCTTGCCGGGGGTCTGCACTCTCGTCCGCATATCCGCGACGAGAGGACGAGACACCGCCATGAGCAACCCCCATCACCCCGGGCACGGGCCCGGCAAGCCGCACCGGCCCAGGCGGCGGGCGTCCGGCCGCATGGTGGCGTGGACGGCCGCCGGTGCGGCGGGCCTGGCGCTGATCGGCGGGATCGCCGGCACGGCGAGCGGCGCGTTCGACGGCGACTCCGGCAAGGCGGCGGCCGCGAACGGCGGGCAGCCGGCCCCGTCCGCGTTCGGCGTCCCGGACCCGGTGGCTCCGTCGCCGACCGAGACGTCCGCCACGCCCACCCCCACCAAGGCCTCGCCCTCGCGCAAGGCGCGTCCGACCCGCACGCCGACCCCGCGGGTGACGCGCAGCCGGCCGGCCGCGCCCCGGACGAAGGCGCCCGCCGCACCGCCGGCGACCACGTCCGGCGGCCCGGCCGCGCAGGTCATCGCGCTGGTCAACAAGGAGCGGGCCAAGCAGGGGTGCCGCGCCGTGACCGCCGATCCGCTGCTGACGCGGGCGGCGCAGGCGCACTCGGCCGACATGAAGCGGCGCGGCTTCTTCGACCACACCAACCCGGACGGCAAGGACCCGGGCGACCGGATCACCGCGACCGGGTACCGCTGGTCCACCTACGGCGAGAACATCGCGAAGGGCCAGCCGACGGCCGCCAGCGTGATGAAGGCGTGGATGAACAGCCCCGGCCACCGCGCGAACATCCTGAACTGCCGGTTCGCCGAGATCGGTGTGGGCCTCGTGACGTCGGGCGGGCCGTACTGGACGCAGAACTTCGGCACCGCCCGCTGATCACCGGGGCGTGGCGAACACCTGCGTCCACCAAGGTCCGCCGGCACCGCGCACGACCGCGACCCCGACCATCGTCGAGCGGCAGTCGAGGATGTTGGAGCGGTGTTTCGGGCTGTTCATCCATCCGTCCACCACGGACGACGCGGACGGCTGCCCTTGAGCGATGTTCTCGGCCCACGAGCTCCAGCGGAATCCGGCGGCGGTGATCCGCTCCCCCGGCCCGTCGCCGCCGGACCCGCGGTGATCGAGGACGCGGCGGGCCGCCATGTCCCGCGAGTGCCGCTCGGCCGCCCGGTGCAGGGCCGGCGAGATCCGCAGCGCGGGGCACCCGGCCGCGGCCCGCTCCTTGTTGACGAGCCGGACGACCTGCTCTTCGACACTCGGCGCGGGCGCGCGGGTGGGCCGCCGCTCGACCCGGTCCTTGCCCGGCGCCGAGCTCGGCGGGGCGTCCTCCGGGGTGGGCGCCGGCTGGACGGGGACGACGGGGTCGCGGACGGGAGGCGCCGCGTCCGGCGGGGAGTCCCGCACGGCCCAGAAGGTCACCGCGGCGGCGGCCGCCCCCACCGCCGCCGTCCCGGCCAGCCAGGCCGCGCCCTTCCCCGCACCCGCGGCGGCCCCGAGCCCGTCGACGGCGCCCGCGCCCGCCGCGAGCTCGGCGGCGTGCAGCGCATGGTCGGCCGGGAACGGGACGAGGACCAGCCCGGCGAGCAGCGCCTCGGGCGGCGCGAGATCCCGCTGGCGAGCGGAGCAGAACCGGCATCCCCGGATGTGCCGGGCGATCCGCTTGCGCCAGAGCGGCGACGGCCGGCCGTCCCACCCGGCGAGCAGCGGCCCGAGCGCCTCGCAATGCGGCCCCGCCACCGCCCGGACCACCCCGCGGCACGTCGCGAGCTGCTTCTTCATCCGCTGCACCCGGACGGCCGCGTGCGGCACCGACACGCCCAGGCCGTCCGCGAGCTCCTTGCGGGCGAGGTGCCCCGACGCCTCCAGCCACCACAGCCCGAGCAGCTCCCGCTCGTCCGGATCCAGCCACCGCGTCGCCTCGGCGATCTCGCGGCGCTGCTCCGACAGCTCCAGCCGCAGGACGGCCGACTCCGCGAAATCCTCCTCGGCCCCCGCGACCCGGGCGAGCGACTCGGGATCCATCGGCGTCCTGCCCCGCTGCGCCCGCCACCGGTGCCGCACCTGGTTCATGGCGATGGAGATGAGCCACGACCTGAACCGCGCGGGTTCACGGAGCCGCCCGAGCCCGCCCAGCGCGCGGAGGACCGACTCCTGGACGACGTCGTCGACATCGGCGTGCCCGCCCAGCGCCCAGCCGACGACGTTGTAGAGCAACGGCAGATGCTCGGCGACGAGCCGCTCCCGGGCCTCGGCGTCCCCTTCCTGGGCCGCCCGGACCAGCCGCTCCATGTCCGTGCCCACACGCATACCCGTCCTCCGGAGACTCACCACAGATCCTCCAGGAGACACCCCAGACCACTGCAGATAACAAGAAGCCGCCCAATTCTCCCTGGTGCGGCGGTGGGGTGGGAGGTTGTTCCTCCTGGTACGCGCCTTACATCCGCTTCGTTCGACGGGCGGGCTCGCGGGTGGGATCACGTCCGGCTGCCCCGGGACGGTCGCGCGCGCCCCACGATCCCGGCGCACCGGCCTTCGGACGTCGCTCGCGACGGCCAGTTCGACGAATGCCTTGATGGGACGCTCGGCCGCCCTCCGGCCACGTTCGAGGACTACGCCGTCCGAACCGCGTCCTCCGGCGACTGGCCCCTCTGGCCCGAAACCGGGGCCGACCGGCACCCACGCCGGGGCCGGCCCCGGTCAAGATCGGCGATCACCCTTGGGTGTCGAGCCTCTGCGGACCGTCACCCCCCGGCGGTCGAGCGAGTCATCGCAGTGCTTCCCCCCGGACCCGGCGCTCCACTCGGACCAGCAGTTCACCGAGGCTGCCCACCAGCATGCCGGACGAGCCGGTGATGAACAGCCAGACTCCGGCCCGTTCCAGATCGGCGTACAAGAACAGCACACTGCCCACGACGAAGGTCAGGTTGCCGAAAATTCCGATACCCAAATGGATCCATGGGAACTCCCCCAGGAAGCCCCTGAAACGTGAACGCCGCACTGACCACCATCACACAGAAGGACCATCGTCCCAGGTCACTGTACTGATCAAGTGCGCGGTGCAACGAAAACGACTGGGCGCGCCGCCAACTACGCCATGAGGTCGCCCCGATATGCGCGGTTTCGAGTGTTCGCCCAGGCAGCCCCGGATGCGGGTGCGGGGAAGACGGCGCTGATTGGCAAGAAACGACATCGCCTGCCGCCAGCCCAATCGGTGGAAGCACCTTGGACCCCGAACGGTGGGCTGCCGTGCCCAGTGACACAGAAGCCATGACGCCTGACGCGCCCGGAACCTTCCGGGCCACCGCGATCCAGCAGCGAATATTCCTCCCCGATGTCCGCTTTGTGTCATCTCAATGACAGTAGATGGTGGCGAGGTTACTCTTCGGGCGACGAAAGGAGCGGCTCATGCCCCTCAAGCGCTCCACCGCATCCGCCGCCGCGCTCATGCCGCTGCTCGCCGGATGCGTCGGGGTCACGACACCGCCGACCTCGATCACGTCCAGTTCGGCGACGCTGACCGCCGAGGTGACCTGCTCGGCCGATGCTCCGGAGAACCCCTGCCTCGGCTGGTTCCAATGGTGGGAGGACAGCTCCACTCCCACCGTGCAGAGCTCTCAGTCCACGCCGATCGGCCCGGTATCGTCCCCCGTTTCGAAGTACACCATCACGCACACGCCGAGCGGCCTGAAACCGGGCGGGCTCTACCACTACCAGGTGTGCGGTTCCGGTGACACCAACATCCCCGCCTCGCGACCGCTGTGCACTGGGCCGTTCACCTCGCAGGTCAACGCGCCGGGCACCACCCCGGCCGATCTCGGCGACTTCGACGCCTTCCAGACCTTCCGGACGGCGACGAGCACCACCGCCGGGACGACCGACCTCGGCAGGATCCTCACGACGGCCGACACCCCCACGAACCGCATCTCCCGCGACGGCGGAGTGAGCGCGGCATACGCGCCGGGCAAGGCCCTGTGGGTGTTCGGCGACACCGGATTGAACGGCGGCGTGTTCCCGAACTCCGTGACCGGCACCGCGGCGCTCGGCTCGTTCACGCCCGGAAAGGCGCCCCGCGCGCTGACCGAGGTGCCGACGCCGCCCGCTCCGCCGCGCACGGACCTCACATCGTCCCAACCGTTCTTCCCCAGTCCGTCCGGGTTGAAGAGGCCGGGCAACCCGCCGGTCCCGTGCTCACCGGGCGGCGTCCCCGTCGCCTGGATCGGAGGCGCGGCGGCCGTCCCCGGTACCCAGCGGGTGCTGCTGACCTACGCCGAGATGTGCCTGGTGAAGGACGTGGGCTGGTTCGCGGAGCGGCTGGTGCTGACCGTGTACGAGCCCGCCAGCAACAAGTTCACCGCCCGGCACGTCCCGTTCGATGTGTCCGCCGCGGCCGAGGACCTGCCGCTCGGCCAAGGGGTCAGCTCCCCGGTCTTCGGGGACGACGGCTACCTGTACCTGTTCGACCACACGCGCGACGGCGACTCCGGAGTTTTCGTGACCCGCGTCCCCAGTTCCGACCCCGGCCGCTGGGGCGACGCGTCCAACTACCAGTGGTGGGCTCAGCCGCCAGGCGGCCAGCCGGCCGGCTGGTACGGCTGGACGGAGGCGAACGGCCACCTGAAGTCGGTGCTCCCGGCCGGAGTCCTGCCCTGGGGGCTGGCCGTCAACGACTACTCGGCGACGACCTCCAAGGGCCTGGCGATGATCGTCCAGACGGGCTTCGGGTCCGCTCCCTTCACGGTCTACACCGCCGACTCCCCGACAGGGCCCTGGACCGCCGCCGTCTCAGCGAAGGTCCCCGACACCTGCACCGGCGGCGGCTGGGGCTGCTACGCCCTGATAGGCCACCCGGAACTGAGCGACAACGACCAACTCGTCTTCTCCTGGCTCAGCCCCGGCGACCGCGGCAGCGAATCCCACCTCCGCCTGGCCGCCGTCCCCTGGCAGCGCTAGGACCCCGCACTGCGCTCGACGAGCTCCGTGCCGCCGGCCTCGAACTCTCGGCCGGCGGCACGGCCGCCGGCCGCGCTGGCCGGTACAGGCGGGTCGGCGCGGTGGACCGTACCGGCCCAGCACACCGGCGCTGTCGGCGCGCGGGGGGCTGCGCTCAAGGATCGCCGCGTTTGTAGGCGCGGTATTCGATGGCGAGGGTGCCTGTGTCGTAGGCGGGCCAGAGGGTCAGGGCGCCGGTGTTGCGGTCGATGACGAGGACGTTGTCGGGTGCTTCGGGTGGCGGGGTTCCGGGGCGGGCGACGAAGCCGTCCTCGAAGGAGTCGATGGTCAGCGGGACGGGGTGACCGGCGGTGCGGACGTAATAGTCGTCGGCGCGGCGCCAAGCCTCCGGGCGGTCGACTGGGTGCACCTGGAGGGCGTAGGCGGCCAGGACGTCGGAGACGGCGCGGACGGTCCGGCAGCGGCCGGTGCCGCAGGCCAGGCAGACGGGGCGGTCGTGGCGGTCGCGGCCGTACCGGTGAGCGGTGAGGACGGTGGTCAGCGCCGCGGAGGTGGCCAGCGTCAGCATCCGCGCGGTCTTCAGGAACGACAGGCTGTACGGGTCGAGGGAGCCGGCGTTGTCCTCGGCGAGCGCGTCGAGGGCGCGCGGGTCGGTGCGCATGGCGGCGGTCATCGCGGACCGCACCTGGAGGACGGTCCATTCGCGCAGGTCACGGCCGCTCACGCGGCTTCACCGAGCGACGCGGAGAAGAGCGCGGCCACGGTGCGTGAGCGGTCGTTGCCGAACCAGCCCCAGCCGGAGGCGAGCAGGGACACGGTGCGCAGGCCGCGTCCCGACTCGGCGTCGGGAGCGGCGTCGGTGACGGCGGGCTCGGACGGGGCGCCCTCGTCGGTGACGGCGACGGTGACCGCGCCGTCCCAGCGGGCGATCTCGACGGTGAAGACGCCGCCGGGCTGACCGGACTTCGTATGCCTCAGCGCGTTCACCACGAACTCGTCCACGGTCAGGAGGACATCGTCCAGCTCTGGGCAGCCGGCGAGCAGGGCCGCGGTGAAGCGGCGGGCGGCGCGGGCCTGGTCGAGTTCGCCGGGGAAGGCGCGGCGCCAGCACTGCGCGCTCGCGGGGGCGGACGGGAGAGGCATCGGGTACGACATAAGGGTTCCTCAACGCGTAGTGGCCGGTTCGTCATCGTGCGTGTTCATCGTTACGGCACGGACCGGCACGCACCCAGGAAATTCCACGTCAGGCCGCCGATCGGCACGCTCCCGAGATGAGCGTTGACGGTCGAGCGCGTACCGGTCGTGAACATGCACGGGGTGAACGTGCTAACCGTCGTCGCGTCGAGCGGGTTCTCGGCGCCGGACGGTCCGGCCCCACATTCGCCGGGGACTCCTCGGGCCACGGCTTGCCTTGCGGATCGCTGAGAGGCGCCTTCCTATCGAGCGTTGAGAGGCGAGAACGCGAAGGCCCACAGCAGCAGCGCGGGTGAGACGCCTGCAAGGACGATCCACAGCGGGGCCAGGACGTGTCTTCTTCCCCGGCGAGCTGCGCGCCCCTTCAGCGCGAGCGCCGCCCAGGTGGCGAGCAGTGCGCCAACCAGGGCCAACACGAGCGCGTACACGTGGAGCAGGACTCCACCCAGCACGAACGCTAGAAACGCGGAGAGCAGGACCCAGAAACCCTTATGTTGCGGCCCATGGTCGTGATCACCCGTCCCGTTCGGGCCGTGAGTGCTCGCGGCCACTCAATCACCGCCCCAGTCCCCTGCACATGGCAGAAAATTGCCGGTCGGCCTTTGTCGCCACGACACGATGCTACCTTCGCGGGAAGAGCGCAAGCCGCACTCAAAATCGGCTGATTCAAGCTTCCCACGGCAAGAGACGGGGTGCATGTAGATACGCAACGCACCACCCAAGCGAGGCCAGAACCTGGTTCGCCCGCCATCACGATCTCGCGGTGAGCATCCTCATCTCGGAGACAGACCAGAGGACACGGGAAGCTTGGAGCACGGTGCCGCTCACCTCGGATTTCACTGACGTCCCCTGTCTATAGCGGACGGCTACGGCACTTGCACGTGGTGGTCGCAGCAGAGCCCCGGCTGACGCGGGCCAGCGAACGGCAGTACTTCCTGAGGCTCGCCCTCGCCAGCATTGGCGCCGCATTCCACCACGCTGATCAACTCGCGGGCTATTACCGAAAAAGCTGGCAGGGGCCGGCGTCCGCGCATGGGCCGTCCCAACTGTCGTGCAGCTCCGCGAGGAACCACAGCCACGCGGTGCATTCGCTGGGGCCGTCCGGGGCAACGCAGCTGACGGGCCTGTAGTTGGACAGGCGGCCATCCGGGGCCGAACCTCCGCAGCGTCGGACGAGCGGTCTGCGCGCTGTCCCGCGTGCGTCCCATCCGAGCGACCACTACCCATTTCGACCGCATCGGCGAATCACTCGAAGATGAGCGGTTTCACATCCTGAACGTCGCTCTCTCACGCCGATCCCTTGCAAAGCAGCGGCTGGCAAACCATCTGAGCCACCGCCTTGGACATGCGGGCCACGGTCGTTCTCAACACGAACGTGCAAAAGATGAACGTGCGCGATTACATGGGCGTGGCTCCTTCGGAGGGGGACCCCGCACACCCCTCGGATACTTGTCCGACATGCAATGAAAAGGGCGGCAAGTCTGCTGTCAGCTCGACTCGGGCGGCAGGACTCCGCTCCCCCTGCGGAAGGGTGGAGAGTGTGGGCATCGACCGGCCCGGCGGGACCGACACCCGCACCGAAAACGTCGAGAAACCACCGGCCGAGGACGACCCGCCGGCACCACCACCCGACCGGCCAGGGTCGCCCGGTCAGCCGTCCCGCCTGGAAAGCCTCCGCGCAGCACGTGAAGCGCAGGAGGCCCGCCGCGCGGAGAACGGCGCACCGCAGACCGCTCCGCAGGAGGCCGGCGCCGAGCAGCGAGACGCACACGAGAAAAACCCGGGCGACTCCTCCGCGGCCGAGCCCGCCGACAAGGAGCAGGACGCTCAGGCTGGCCCGAAGACTCCGGAGAGGGAACCGGGCGGCGAGACCGATTCCGACACCGATGCCGGAAGCGGCGAGCGCGGCCGGGAAACCGAACGTTTCGAATTCGAGGCCGGACAGACTCGGCCGGACGAACGCGGCGAGCAGCCCTACGCGGCCGAAACCGGCGAATCCGCACCGGAACAAGGGACGGAGCCGCGCGGGGAGGTCCGGGACGAGAAGGCCGAGCCCTTCCATGACGGACCTGCCGACGAGAGGCCGGACGCACCGGCCGAACCGCAGACGGCCGAAGACCGGCCGATGACCGGCGAAACGAAACCGGAGACGGGCGAGGCCGGACAGCCGGACGGGCGCGGCGAGGCGCCTCCTCGCCAGGAGACAGGCGTAGCTGGACCGGAATCACAGGGAGACCGCGACCGGCCCGACAACCGCGAAACGGAGACAGAGGCTCCGCCAGACCGGAATTATCAGCCACTCCCCCAGCAGGACGGCCGCCTACCCGGCGACGACGAGAACGATCCCAGCGGAGAAGCCGGCAGCGAACAGCAGCCCCAGGCCGATGACGAACCGGCCGGTCACGACCACACTCCGCAGGACGAGCCCGCTCCCGCCGAACAGCAGGACCGCGGCAGTGAAACAGCGCAGGCCGCCGAAGACCCGGTCCACGCCTCCGACACCCCGGAGACAGGGGACGCCCCCCAAGTCCGAGTCGCCTGGCTACCCGCAGCGGAAGAAGGCGTCACACGCTGGGCGTCACCCGGCGTCCAGTTCAACGAACAGATGCCCGGCAACCAACTCGAGCGCCGTGATAGGAATGCCGAAGGCCGACCGGGGACCCCGGCCACCACAGAAGATGAACCGAACAAATACCGCGATCTCCCCGATCGCATCACGGACGGCACCCCCGGACGTGGCGAACTCCGCGATCCCGAGGAAGACCCCGCCAAACGCGACTATCTTGAGCCCAGCCCCGATACGACTCGACGGCGCGACCGGGTGGGCCGACGATTTGCACGGTCAGCCCCCGATAGCGTTGACATCGGCAAAAAATGGACCGACGACATCGGGAACTTCCTGAATGATCAACCAAAAAGTCCGACTACGACCAGCACGGGGAGGGAGGTTCCGAACGACCCTGTCACTCCACACAAGAAGATGACGGTAGGGAGCGGTGCGGTCGGGGTCGCACTTCTCACAATACTGTTCTTCAAAGGCGCCCAGCGAGCACGCAATAGCATAGAGGGAAAGCTCAAGGGATCCATGGGAAGGTACGATGACGGTAACGGATGACCATGTACACACGCTAGAGGCGCAGCTTGCGGGCCGCACCGAAGAGCATCGGCGCCGGCTGGATCAACTGGATCCCGGCGAGGACAATCGTGGCTACTCTGCACTGATCGCCGCTGGGCTACTCGTGGCTATTGAGCGGCGGTTCATTAAGGATGGCAAGTACCTTCCACGTACCGACGTCATCGACTACGTCGCCACCCTGAGGGCATCGTCGCAAGTAGCGGCGAATGCCCTGGACCCTCAGATCGCCGAACGCATCATCCTTTTCGGGATGGAACAAGGCGATATCGATGACATCGATGACAACACCGTCCTGGGCCATCAAATGTTTCTCCTGGCGGCACTTGTTTCCGACGAGGGTTTCAATGCCCATGAACTCGGCACCTTCCTGACAGAGGCGCGCGAGGTGGCGGATCAGTGGCTCACCCAGTAATCGACTGCACGGGCGTCGAGGTGAGGGGCGAGCATGTAGCGGCGCTACGTGCGCTTCTCAAGGGAGAAGCCCGTGCCTGGGGGCCGTTCCAGGTCGCGGAATCTGAGAAGGAGGCGATCGCCCACACGGTGATTCTGTATGGAGCGTTCAGAGTTGCGGTGTGGCGGAAGTTCTCGCCGACCTACTCGCCCCCTGATGTGATCCGCTTCGTCGCGGACATGCGCATCGATTATGGACGAGACGTGAGCCCTATCAATCCTCGCGTGGCCGAGCAGCTGATTCTGGAGGTATTGGGATACCCTGCCGCTGAGTCCTACGTTCCGCCGGACGCTGAGTCTGCGATCGACGCCGAGGTCGCGATCCTCGATACCTTGCTGCACGAGGCAAATCTCGACGAGGCAGGCTTGGAGGAGTTCATCAAAAACTCCGCCGACTTCGCCAAAGAATGGATTGCGGCCCGGCAAGGCGAGTCCCGCAACGTGTGAGCAGGGAATGAGCAGTCGAGTTGGGGTGGCCGAGCAAGATAGCTCCGTTCGCGCAACGTCCATAACCTCAGCAGGGCGGAGCCCGGCGCGATCTGATTGACACGGTGGGGAGGGCGGGCTGGCGACCGTCGGTGTTCAGTGCCTCTCGCCGGATTTCGGCTGCGGTCAGCGCGACCATGGAATCACCAACCACCACACCGGCACGCGGCGTGTGCACCTCGGGCCGACCACGAGCAACATGTCGTACGTGAGGCAGGCCGGGGATGCGGTTGGCCGCGTGTAGACGTTGGGCGCACCCGGGCGGGTCGGCCCGCCGGTCAGGGCAAGTGACGTGGACGGCGAGCGAGATCAGGGCTTGACGCAGCGGCGCGTGGGTCGGCGGGTAGGACGAGTGCGTTCGATTATCCGAACACAGACAGGCTCGTTCGATAAAAAGTTGTGGCCTTGTTCGGCCTGACCACCCGTTCATTTGCCCGCGGGGGAACCTGACCGTCGTGTACATAGGGTAGTTGGACAGTCACGCCTCACTCCCCCCGGAGGATCGACATGGTCAGCCCGTTCGTACGACGCCAGCGCCTCGCGACCGTACTCCGCGAACTCCGGGAGGAGCGCGGGATGATGGCGGACGAACTCGCCAAGCGCATCCACTACTCCCGAACGAAGATCAGCCGCCTGGAGAACGCCTACGGCCGCCCCGACGTCGGGGATGTCGTCAAAATCCTCGATGCACTCGAAATGCCGGACGACCAATGCTTGCCGATCGTTCGCCTCGCCTCTGCGGCGGCCGCGAGGGGATGGTGGGACTCCTACGGTGAAGCCATGGGGGCACGCCAGCGTCTCTACGCCGACATCGAATCAGGTGCCGACACTATTCGTGAGTACAACGACACCACGATCCCCGGCCTGCTCCAGACGCCAGAGTTCATATCGGCCGTTGCCGAACTCAAGCGCGCAGAGGGACCGCTGAGCTTCGACCTCGACAAGATGACCAAGGCGCGGCAGCGTCGGCAGGAAGCCGTCATCTGCCCGGACGGACCGGCCTACACTGTCATCCTCGATGAAGTGGTGCTTCGACGGGTCAACGTGCCCGTGGAAATCATGGCCGCTCAGGTGCGGCACCTTATCCAACTCATGACGTCCGTCGCGGGGCTCACCATCCACATGCTCCCCGTCGATGCGTACATCGATGGCATTGCCATCCCCCAAGCGGCGTTCTCCCTTTACACCTTCCCGGACCCCTCCGATCCTCCAATGGTCGTGGTCGAAACCGCCAGCAACGACCTTCCCTACACCGGAAGCCGGGAGGTCGAGCAGCATGCAAAGAGATACGAACTTCTCAGCAAGGCTGTCCTATCCTCAGAGGACAGCCTCAGGTGTCTCACCGAGGCTGCCGACCGACTAACCCGTAGAGCAACTGGAGCGAGCGGATGACCAGGAAGTTCACAGACTGGCGAGTGTCCAGCTACAGCGAAGCAGGTGGAAACTGCGTCGAGGTGGGCTGCTCTACCTCCGACACCATCGGCATTCGAGACTCGAAGATGCATGGCAAGGGTCCGATTCTCAAGTTCACACGAACCGAGTGGATCGCTTTCCTCGAATCAATCCGGTCGAGTTGACTGACGTCCATAACCGCATGAACCCGATCAACTCGCACCACCAACCGTCACAGGAGGCACAGCCGCTACAGATCTAAGGCAGTCCGCAGAGGGCTTCGCTTCAAACCTGCGGAAGGGGTCGGCTGAGCGGGCGAGTCCGCTCAGCCGGCAGAGACTTAGCAGCGGGTACATCGGACGGACGTTGCGACGCGAGCTCAGTGACCGGTGATCCCGTACCAGGTCGGCCAGGCCCGTGGACGAGGTCAGAAGTCCTTCTTCTTTCGGTGGCCGCACTTTCGCTTCTCTGGTCGCCATCTCTTGAGATCGTCGTCCGAGGTCCCGTACTCGCGCTACCTGTCCTGTAGGTACGTGGCGTAGGCATCGGCCAGGGTCTGCCCGAAAGCCGGGTCGACTTCGCCGTGCCACTGCCGCCCCCACGGCGACACCTCAGCGAGTCGGCGAGCAACGGCGTCATCCGAGCCGCATCCCACCCATTCTGTGTGGCCCGCTCCTCGATCAGCATCATGAGCGCCTGAGCCTCCTCCCCGTAATCTCAGCTAGCTCACCCGAGCATGGTGACCCGTCCGCGAGCTGGGGATGGGCCGCGGCCCGCCCGCCGCAGGCCCGTCATCCAGGCCGAGATCGAGCGTGTCGCTCGCGCGGCAGGCGGCGGATCTACTGGCGCACGTCCGCCGGGTCATTGAGGGGTCGACCACCCCGGGTTCGTCGAGCAGGTCGACCAGCGCATTCCTGCCGGAACGGCGGCGCAGTTCTCGCGGTGATGGCGGCTGCGGCGCATCTGGCGGCACGCGGGGATGAGAGCGCGGGCGACGCGGAGCGGGCCATGCGCAGGTGGTGGCCGCCGCTGGCCGCGCCGGGGCCTGCGGGGGTCGCCCTGGTCGTCGCGAAGTGCTGCTGTCCGCCCGCGGTTGACTGGTTCGCGGGCCCTCCGGGCGAGAACGTCCAGCGGCCGTGGCGGCGACGAATGTTCACCTAAGAGATGGGGCTGGTGGTCTTGTAGGGGCGGGATCGGTGGGAAACTTGAGGGCATCTGACATTTTCGGGCGGCGTCTGTGGGGCGTCGCTCGATTGCCTTGCCATGATCCCGCCGTGGCCGGGGTCCATCACTAGGAGTAATCACTCCACATGACGTGGTTTGAATCCATCATCCTTGGGCTCGTCCAGGGGCTTACCGAGTTCCTGCCGATCTCCTCTTCGGCGCACCTGCGGCTGACGGCCGTGGCCGCCGGGTGGCGCGATCCGGGGGCCGCGTTCACCGCGGTGACGCAGATCGGGACCGAGACGGCGGTGCTCGTCTACTTCCGCAAGGACATCGTCCGGATCGTCACGGCCTGGACGCGGTCGCTGGTGCACAAGGAGGCCAGGGGGAACATCGACGCCAAGATGGGCTGGCTGGTGATCATCGGCTCGGTGCCCATCGGGGTGCTCGGGCTGACGCTCAAGGACTACATCGAGGGGCCGTTCCGCGACCTGCGGCTGATCGCGTGCACGCTGATCGGTCTCGCCGTACTGCTGGCGCTGGCCGACCGGTTCGCCGCGCGCAACGCGGAGCGGGCGGAGAGCGTCGGGCGGCACCGCGCGGACCGGCCGGTCAAGGAACTGGACGATCTGACGGTCCGGGACGGGTTGATCTACGGGTTCTGCCAGGCGCTCGCGCTGATCCCCGGGGTGTCGCGGTCCGGCGCGACGATCACCGGCGGGCTGTTCCTCCGGTACAGCCGCGCGGCGGCGGCCCGGTACTCGTTCCTGCTCGCGATCCCGGCCGTGCTCGCGTCCGGCGCGTACGAGCTGACCGAGATCGGTGAACCCGGCAGCCATGTGGACTGGGGGCCGACGATCCTCGCCACCCTCGTCGCCGGCGTCGTCGGCTATGCGGTGATCGCCTGGTTCATGAGGTTCATCACCACCCGGAGTTTCATGCCGTTCGTCATTTACCGGATCGCGCTCGGGTCGACGGTGCTCGCGCTGGTCTGGTTCGGCGTGCTCGACCCGTTCGCCGGCGGCGTCCACGAGTGATTTCCGTGGTTGTCCGGAGGTGGCCGGACGGTCCTGCCGGGTTCAATCGGGTTCAGATGTGGGGTGCTTCTAGGATGTCCCGGCCTGACGGCGGTGTCAGGCCGGGTGAAAGGGCGGTGCGGGGTGGCTCAGCTGGCGATTGCGAAGACGTTCATGCCGCAGTACGCCAAGCTGGAGCCGAAGGTACGCAAGGGTGTGGACGCGGCCATCGGGAAGTTCGCGGAGCACACGCATGCGGGGCTGCATCTGGAAAAGCTCAGCGCGGCCAAGGATTCGCGCATCCGGACCATACGGATCGACCAGTTCTGGCGCGGGGTGGTGCTGGCGCCGGACACGGGGGACGTGTACTGCCTGCTGACGGTGATGCCCCACGATGACGCGATCAGCTGGGCCAGGAGCCGGAAGTTCTCCGTCAACCAGGCGCTCGGTGTTTTCGAGGTGCGGAACCAGGTCGCGCTGGACGAGATGTCCCCCGCGCTGGAAAAGGCCGCCGAGGGCACCGGTTACCGGCTGCTGGAACATGTCTTCGACAGGGACCTGCTGCGGCTCGGAATCGACGAGGAACTGCTTCCGCTCGTCCGGCTGCTGACGGAGGACGCGCATCTCCAGGCGATGGAGAGGCTGCTTCCGGAGCCGCAGTACATCGCGTTGCTGGCGCTGGCGCAGGGCATGAATCCGCAGCAGGCATGGGAAGAGGTCGCCAAGACTCTGGCGGTGGAGGAGAAGCCCGCCGAGGTCGATCCCAATGACCTGGTGACTGCCATGCGGCGGTCGCCCGAGCAGGTCGTATTCGTTAACGGGCCCGAGGAGCTGCGGGACGTTCTCGCGCATCCCTTCGACCTCTGGCGGACCTTCCTTCATCCGGTGCAGCGGCGGATCGCGCTGCGGCCGTCCTACAGCGGGCCCGCGCAGGTGACGGGCGGCGCCGGGACGGGCAAGACGGTTGTGGCGCTGCACCGGGCGAATTTCCTCGCGTCCAAGGGCGGGCGGGTTCTGCTGACCACTTTCACGCGGAACCTGGCGGAGGCTCTGGAGCGGCAGCTCGCCCTGCTCGTGGACGATCCGGAAGTGCGGGAGCGGGTCCATGTGAAGAATGTGGACGCCGTTTCCTACGAGGTGGTGGGAAGGCATCGCAGGCCCGGTGTCGCGGGGCCTGATGTGCTCGATCCGCTATGGGAGGAGGCCGCGGAGGGAACGCCTTTCTCGCCTACTTTCCTGAGCCGGGAATGGGAGCAGATCGTCTTGGCGCAGGGGTTGGAAAGCGAAGAGGAGTATCTCGCCTGCACGCGGACCGGGCGCGGGGTGCCGCTGGGCAAGGCGCAGCGGACGGTGGTGTGGCGTTCCATCCGGCATGTCGTGGACGCGCTGGCCGCCGCGGGGAGATCGACGTTCCCGCAGCTCGCGAATGAGGCGGCGGACCTGGTCGGCGGCCCCGAGTACGACCACGTGATCATCGACGAGGCCCAGGACATTCACACCGCGCAATGGCGGTTGCTGCGGCGACTCGTGGCGGAGGGGCCGGATGACCTGTTCGTCGTCGGGGACCCGCACCAGCGCATCTACGACAGCCATGTCTCTTTGACGAGTCTCGGGATCAATGTGCGGGGCCGCAGCACGAAGCTGAAGCTCAATTACCGGACCACGCAGGAGATCCTCGCCTGGTCGGTGCCGCTGCTGGGATTGTCGCCGGCGCAGGGGCTCGATGACTCGGCCGACTCCCTCGACGGTTACCGGTCCCCCATTCACGGGCGGCGTCCGGTGGTGCAGGCATATCCGGACCGGAACGCGGAGCTGGACGGACTCGTCGCGCAGGTTCGCTCCTGGCTGGAGGCCGATGTGGAGCCGAGCGCGATCGGGGTCGCCGCCCGGTACCTGTGGGTGGCGCGGAAGGCGGCGAAACGACTCAAGGAAGAGGGCATCACCGCATATCAGGTGCCCAGTAAGTCGCCGGGTGTGCAGGTCGGGTCCATGCACAAGATGAAGGGATTGGAGTTCCGGTGTATGGCGGTCATCGGTACCGACGAGAAGTCGATGCCGGCGGCGAAGGCCATTACACCCGAGGAGGAGGATCCGAAGGCCCACGCGCAGGATATCCAGAAGGAGCGGTGCCTTCTGTTCGTGGCGTCCACCCGGGCCCGCGACCACCTGTACGTGTCGTACGCGGGTTCGCCTAGCCCGTTCCTGCCTGGTTGAGGTCGTCCAGGAGGGCGCGGAGGCCGGGTATCTGCGGATGGTCGTCGCCGTGGTGGGCGGTCAGGTCGGACAGTAGTTCGGCCAGTTCTTTCCGGGCCCGTTCCGTGTCGCCTGCGGCGAGTTTCAGGCGTGCTATCCGTTCGCGGACGCGCAAGGTCAGGGTGTCGTAGGGGCCGCCGCCGGAAACGTCGTCCAGGAGTTCTTCGAGATGCCTGAGGGCGGTGCCGGTGGCGCCCAGGTGGGCCTGGCATACCGCTTCCTGTTCGCGGCACTTCAGGACGTTCGGGTCATCGGGGCCGTACCACTCGGCCAGGGTGACGGCGGCGGCGCGGTAGGCGTGGACGGCCCGGCGGTAGTCGCCGCTGCGGAAGAGCACGTCGGCGAGGTCCAGTTGCAGCCCCATGTACTCCGGGTCTTCGTCGCCGAGGACGAGGCGGGCCGGTTCGGTCAGCTCGGAGAGCAGTTCCGCGGCCTGCGTGTAGCGGCCTTCGCCGGCGAGGTCACCTGCTTCCGCGCGCGCTTGGACGACCCCATCGAGAGTGGGCAGCGCCCCCCTCTTGCCGGGTGCAGCGGTAGGCGATGCGGCGGTGCGCGGCGCCGTGCCGATGAGGCGGATACGGCTGATGGCCTTGGCGTACAGGTGTTGAGGGGCGATTTCGTCGACGATCCCTGGGAGAGGATCAAGGGCCGTGACGAATTGCAGTAGGCGCCGGTAGACCTCGTCCGCATCTCCGGGGCGGTCGGCCGGTTGCTTGGCGAGGAGTTGCAGGACGAGTGCGTCCAGGCCGGGCGGGACGTCGGGACGGGACCGGCTGGGTGGCGCAGGCTCCTCCTCTTCATGGCGCCGCAATACCTCGTATGCGGTGCCGCCTGGGAAGACGACCTCCCCGGTGAGCATCTCGTAGAGAACGCAGCCGAGGGAGTAAAGGTCACTCTGCGGGCTTGGGGTGCCGTACACCTGCTCCATGGCCGTGTACCCCGGTGTGTAGGGCGCGCTCAGGCCGGTTGTAGTTCGACGGACGTCACCGGGGCCGAGCCCCACCGCGGCACCGAAATCGAGGACCTTCACCGACCCGTCTGGGCACAGCATCAGGTTGCTGGGCTTGAGGTCCCTGTGCACGAGTGGGCGGCGATGCGCGACGTGCAGGACGGCGCACACCTGAGCGGCTATGAGCGCGGCCCACGGGATGGAGAGTCTGTGCTGTGCGTCCAGGACGTGGTCCACCGTGACGCCCTCGACGTACTGCATCACGAGGTAGAAGCAGCCGTCGTGGCTGCCGAAGTCGTAGACGGCCGGGACGCCGGGATGGTCGAACCATGCCGTGCTGCGGGCCTCCTGCTCGAACCGGGCGACGAGCGAATCGTCCGAGACCCGGGTGAACTTGACGGCCAGGCGCCGGTCGAGGAACCGGTCGTAGGCGCGCCACACCTCGCCCATCCCGCCGCGTCCGATCGGCTGATCGAGTTCGTACCGCTCGCGCTCTCCGAGGAGATCGCCCCGCCGCACCGCGCCACCCCTTCCGGCTGTGCCCGCAGCGTACTCCGGGGCATGCGCCGGCGGTTGCGTGGCCGGGGGTCAGTCCGAGGGTCGGAGGGTGCCGGCGGCGAGTTCTTCGAGGCCGAGGCGCAGGGCGTTCGTGCCGGCCTCGTAGGTTTCGCGGAGCGCGGTCTGCAGCGTGCTCAGTTTGCGGAAGGCGCGGCCCAGTTCGGCCTGTTCGTCCAGGGGAAGGCGTGGCAGGCGGGCACGGCGGACGTCGAATCGGGCGGACGAGGTGGAACTGCGTAGGCGAGCCCCCTGCGCGCCTAGCAGGAGCCACCCGGCGACGAAGTCGGGGTCACTGCGGGACGGGTCGACCCTGACGACGGCCAGCCCCGGGCCTAGGAGAGCACCCCCATCGGTGAGGACGCGCACTGCGGGGTGGCGGGCCACTAGGGAGACGACGATGTCGCCTGAGCGAAGGCGGAGGTCCTCCGGGGTATCGGCTGCGGTCCCGCTGGGGTCTCTGTTTTCGGCCAGGTCTTGGAGGGTCAGGACGGGGACGTTCCCATCGCCCGCCTTCCCCCTCGTAGGGCCGCGCAGGACGTCCAGGACACCCGCCCTAGCCAGCTCACCGATCGTCGTCATCGGGACGTCATCCCGTGCATCGGACCGGGTGAGGCACGACAATTCGGTGGCCGTCCGAGCGAGTTCCTCGGTTTTCGCTGAGAGGAGTTCCTGTGCGACGGTGAACGACCCCTCCGATGTGGGGGCGCTTCGTTGCGGGAGGTAACGCGCAGGGGTGAGGTCTACCTCGTCGTCCAAGAGGTCGATGATGCGCACGATGACGCTGGAGTCGGTCTCGTCGTCCTTGCCCTTGAGGTAGCCCCGCCACGCGTTGAGGGCGACCTCAGCGAAGCCGGCGGGATCGGCCGACGTCTCGACCATGAGGACGTCGTCCGGGGGCTGGTCCCCAGGGGACGGACGGCGCAGAACCCACACCGTGAGCGCGACGGCCATGTTCGGCACCGCGCCCGGTGGCAGGCCGATGACGGCGCGCAACGCGCCCCGGCGGAGCAGTTCGGCACGGACGCGGCGCCCGGAACGGCGGTTCGCGACGGCCGGGGGCATGAGCATGACGACGCTGCCGCCGGGACGGGCGTGGGCGAGGCCGTGCTGGAGCCACGCAAGCTCCGATTCCATGCGCGGCGGCAGCCCGTACTCCCAGCGTGGGTCGCCGGTCAGCTGCTCGTAGCCCCACCCCCGGTCGTTGAACGGCGGGTTGGTGACGACGAGGTCGACCGTCCGTCCCGGGAAGGCGTCGCTGAGGAGCGAGTCGCCGGAGTGGATCTCGGCGGGGGCGCCGCGGAGCGCGAGCTGGATGGCCGACATGCGCGCGGTCGTGTCGTCGATCTCCTGCCCGAGGAGCTCCTCGACGTCCTCGAACAGCTCGTTCGCCGTGGCGAGGTACGCGCCGGTGCCGCACGCCGGGTCGAGGACGGTGCGCGCGGGCCCGCCGAGGTCGAGCATCAGCCGGACGACGGCCCCGGGCGTGAGGTAGACGCGGCGGCTGTGGTGCTCCAGGTAGCGGGTGCGGAGGAACTCGAAGGTCTCCGCGACGCCCAGTTCGTCCACGAGCTGCGAGAGGGCGCGGACGAGCGGCACGGGGTCGGCGGGGAGGGCGTCCGGCATCAGGTCGGTGTAGGCGCGGACGGCACCGGGGAGGGCCTCGGCGATCCGCTCGTCCGGGGCGGCCGACAGTTCGCGCCATCCGCCGGGTTCGGCGCGCAGGTAGAGCAGGAAGGCGCCCGCGAAGGTGAGGACGTCGGCGAGCTCGACGTCCCCGAAGGCGGCGCCGCGGAGGGTCTGCCAGACGCGTTCGCGGACGGGCGAGTCGGCGAGTTTTCCCTGGCCGCGGAGCCAGTCTTCGACCTCGGCGAGGGAGAACGTGGGGCTGACCGCCGTCCCGCCGACGGGCTGGGGGAAGTCGTCGTGGCGGCGGCGCCAGTTGCTCACCGCGGCGCGGCCGACCGCCGCCAGCCGTGCGATATCGGCCGCGGTCACCGTCGCGTCGTTCGGCACCGGTACTCCCATCAGCGGACAGGCATCGAGATCACCTTAGCCCCTTCCGGCGGTTGATCTGGTTCACCGTCCTCAACCGGCCCCGGCAGCCACACACAAGCGTGAACGCCCGTTCTCAGGTTGATTGCATTCACAGCATCGCCTGTGGTTTCCTGTGTACAGCGATCCGCATCCCCCGAGAGCGGCGGAGTTGATGACCATGCACGTGCCGACGATGTCCCTGCGCGAGTTCGACGACGCGCAGCAGCAGATGCCCCCCGGCATCGCCGCCCGGAGCCAGTCCCTGCGGGCCTGCGCGACCCGCGCCGCGTGGTGCGGCTGCTGCGGAGTCGCGCGGCGGCTGCTGCGGCTGGCCTTCGCCGCCGTCCGGCACGGCGACGACGCGATCGCGGAGATGCTCCTCACTGAGGCCGAGCACTACGTCGGCACCGGCCGGCACGCCGCGACGTGCCCGCAGGTGCCGCCGCGTCCCGCGCGCCGCGCCGCCCGCATGCCCGCGCAGGGGCAGGTCCCCGGCTGGGACGGGCTCCCGGGCCCGCTGGTCGCCGCGACCGACGCGAGCTGGAAGCGCGGCACGTGCGGCATCGGCTACGTCGTCAGCGACGGCCGCTGGGGCATGCGCGGCTGGACGTTCGGCCCGCAGGACCCGACCGGCCGCCACCGCGTGCTCGTCAGCGAACTGCGCGCCGTGGGCCTGCTGCTCGACCGCGTCGAGGACGGCCGCGACCTGGTGCTGCTCGTCGACAGCCTGTCGGCGCTGCGGTTCCTGCGGGCGTGGCGGCGCGGCGACACCGGCCTGCTGCCGGACGGCTACGACCTGCGCCCCCGCGGTTCGGGGGCCGACCCGTCGCTGGTCCGGCTGGCCCGGAAGGTCGTGGGACGTCCCGGTCTGCGGCTGGAGCACGTCCGGGCCCACTCCGGCCACCCGCTCAACGAGACCGCGGACTCCCTGGCGTCCATCGCCCGGCGCCGCGTCACCGAGACCTTCGATTCCACCGACCGCGCCGAGGGCCTCGTCGAGGCGTTCCTGCACGCGTGGCACCGCACCGGCGGCATCGCCGCCTGAACCCCCAGGAGAACGCCATGAACCCCGGCAAGCACGGCTACCACCGTCCCGGGCCGCCGATCCCCCCGTACGCGGCGCCACCGCAGAGGCGCCGCGGCAAGGGCTGCCTGTACGGCGTCGCCGGAGGCGTCGCCACCCTGTTCCTGATGGTGTCGTGCGGGGCGCTCGTGGCCACCGGCGGCGCGTCCGACCCGGCGGCCACGTCCGGCGACTCCCCCGCGGCCTCCGCCCCCGCCGGCGGGACAAAGGTCACGAACGGCATCGGCCGCGAATACCGGGACGGCAAGCTCGCCTTCACCGTCACGAAGGTGCGGAAGGGCGTGCGGAAGGTCGGCGACCAGTACGGCGGCGACACCGCCCAGGGGCAGTTCGTCTTCATCTACGTGACGGTGAAGAACATCGGCGGCGAGGCCCGCAGCTTCACCCACCACAACCAGACGCTCATCGACACCCAGGACCGCGAGTTCGAGGCCGACCCCGAGGCGTCGATCTGGTCGGAGCAGGACACCAAGTCCTTCCTCCAGCAGATCAACCCGGGCAACTCGGTCAAGGGAACGCTCATCTACGACGTCCCGCCCGGCACGAAACTGAAGACGATCGAACTACACGACTCGATGTTCTCCCGCGGCGTCAAGGTCCCCCTCGGCAACAGGTGACGGCTCGGGCGCCGGGAAGCCGTCCCGCCCTCGGCCGGCCCGGGTGGGTCGGCCGAGGGCGACTCCGGCCAGGACCAGCAAGAGCCCGCATAGTTGCTGGACGGTCAGCGCTTCACCGGCGAGCGCGGTGCCGAGCAGCACGCCCGTCGCAGGGTTGAGCAGCCCGATCAGGCCCACGGTCCCCGCGGGGAGATGTCGCAGCCCGGCGAACCACGCGACGAAGGCGAACGCGGTGGCGACCAGGGCCACGTAGGCGAACGCGACGAGCACGGACGTGGAGACCGCGGGCGGAGGGCCTTCCACCGCCGCGGCGACCGGAACCAGGAAGAGGCCCCCGGCGATGAGCTGCCAGGTGGTCGAGGCGAGCACGTCCACATCGGTGCTCCAGCGCTTGGCCAGGATGTACCCGAAGGACGACATCACCATGGCGGCGGCGGAGGCCAGCACTCCGCCCGCGTTCACCGTGGCCGTCCCCGCGAGCAGCATGAGGCACACCCCGGCGAGCCCGATCGCGGCACCCGCCAGATGGGCGGCCCGGGGCCGTTCGGACACCAGCGGCCACGCGATGAGCATCATCGTCAGCGGGGACGTCGCCATGACCGTCGAGGCGACGCTCGTCGGAAGCAACTGGGACGCGACGTAGACGAGAACGAAGAACACGCTCACGTTGAGCAGCCCGAGCACGGCGGATCTCCACCACCATGCGCCGCGGGGCGGCTTCCTGCACAGGGCCAGCAGGACGAGCCCCGCGGGCAGCGCTCGGATGGCGGCCCCGTAGAGCGCGTGGTCGGGAGGGAGGAAGCCGCGCGTGACGTAGTAGTTCGTCCCCCAGGCGACCGGCGCGATCGCGGTCACGGCCACCCAGCGCAGATTAGCTTCCACGGAAGACAATATAACTTCCAAGGAAGCTATATTGGGTGGCATGGAAGACCCGGAGCCTCTCGACCATGTGGCGCGCATTCAGGCCGACTGGCGCCGGGAACGTCCCGACCTGGACGTCGGCCCGCAGGGCGTGATCGGCCGGCTCCACCGCCTGGCCGGCCATCTCACCAGGGAACTCTGCACGGTGTACGAGCGCTACGGGCTCAGCGAGGGCGAGTTCGACGTCCTGTGCGCGCTACGCCGGGCCGGTGCGCCCTACGAGCGGGCGCCGGGGGAACTCGCCGTCCACACCATGGTCACGACCGGCGCCATGACGAAGCGGCTCGACCGCCTGGAGCGGGCGGGGCTCGTCACCCGCCGCCGTTCCGACGACGACCAGCGCGGCCGGATCGTCGCCCTGACCAAGCCCGGCCGCGAACTGATCGACCGCGCCTTCACCGACCACATGCGCAACGAGCAACGGCTACTGGACCTGCTGACCCCGACCGAGGCCAAGACCCTCGAAACCCTCCTAACCTCCTGGCTCACCCACCTGGAACCCCC
>NZ_SMKM01000006.1 GCF_004348665.1 Actinomadura sp. GC306
CCCCGACACCGTCGAGTTCGACGACCGGACGGTCATCGACTCCGACGGCATCATCAACATGGACCGCATCCCCGAGACGATGGTCGTCGTCGGCGCCGGCGTCATCGGCATCGAGTACGCCTCGATGTTCGCGGCCCTCGGCACCAAGGTCACCGTCGTCGAACGCCGCGAGCGCATGCTCGACTTCTGCGACCTGGAGATCGTCGAGGCGCTGAAGTACCACCTGCGCGACCTGGCCGTCACGTTCCGGTTCCGGGAGAGCGTCGCGTCCGTCGAGCGGATGCCGCAGGGCGCGATCACCGTCCTGGAGAGCGGCAAGCGCATCCCCGCCGACACCGTCATGTACTCCGCCGGCCGGCACGGCATGACCGACGACCTCTGCCTGGACGCCGCCGGCCTGGCCGCCGACCACCGCGGGCGCATCAAGGTGGACGGCGAATACCGCACCGAGGTCCCGCACATCTACGCCGTCGGCGACGTGATCGGCTTCCCGTCCCTCGCCGCGACGTCCATGGAGCAGGGCCGCCTCGCCGCCCACCACGCCTGCGGCGAACCCGTCTCCGAGATGCACGGGACCCAGCCGATCGGCATCTACACGATCCCCGAGATCAGCTTCGTCGGCCGCACCGAGGACGCCCTCACCGAAGCCAAGATCCCCTTCGAGGTGGGCGTCTCCCGCTACCGCGAACTCGCCCGCGGCCAGATCATCGGGGACTCCTACGGGATGCTGAAACTCCTCGTCTCACCCGAGGACCGCCGCCTCCTGGGCGTCCACGTGTTCGGCACGGGCGCCACGGAGCTCGTCCACATCGGGCAGACGGTCATGGGCTGCGGCGGCACCGTGGACTACCTGGTCAACGCGGTCTTCAACTACCCCACTTTGGCCGAGTCCTACAAGGTCGCCGCCCTGGACGCGACGAACAAGATGCGCCACATCGCGCGCCTCACCGAGTGACCTACGACGGCCAGAGCAGGTTCTCCAGCTCGGCGTCGATGTCGATGAACTCGCACTCCTCGCCCGCGGGCACCGCCTGGTACGTCCGGTGCAGGAAGTCGGCGAGCGCCGGCAGCGGCACCTCGAACAACGCGTCCCCGAACGGGGACGAGAGCGCGATGTGCAGGGTGCCGTCATCGGCCCCCGGCCAGACCTCCACGTCCCCCTCCCCGACCCTGCGCACGATGCCGACCGTCAGGAGCTCCCGAGCGAAGATCCACTCCACCGGCTCGTCGTCGCCCACGTAGAACGCCATCCGGATCGCGTACGGGTCGTCGGCCGCGTACTCCAGCCCGGCCAGCAGGGGCACGGTCGTGCGGTCGGGGACGACGAGACGAAGGCCCAGCTCTGCTGAGACGGTCGTGCTGCTGTTCATGGCCATTCCCTCTAACGTCGGTCCCGCTGCCTCGCGGGGAGGCCGGTGGTGCTTCTCCCTGTACCGGGACATCCCCGCGATCTATGACGCCTAACTGCCTGATCTCGGCCGAACATTCCTGCGTCCCCGGCGACTGTGATCCATCTCACCGTAGCAAAACCGCCGCCTGACCTGCGCAAAGGTGGATCTTCCCCCCACGGGGCCACCGTCGCGTGGGAGGATCGGCACGGTAATCTAACGTCCCGGGCGGCCGGACCACTGGCTTGGGGTAAAACCGTGACGATCAAACAGGAAAACAATGCGCGGGGGCGTCACCACAGGTTCCGCGAGCGGATCCGGCGCAACCCCCTCCTGCACACCGCCTGGCGCGCGGGCGTCTTCACCGGCGGCTCCACCGTCCTCGCCTGCGGCCTGGTCATGATGGTCACCCCCGGCCCCGGCCTCCTCGGCATCGTCGTCGGCCTCGCGATTCTCTCCACCGAGTTCGCCTGGGCCCAGCGCGCCCTCCACCGCGCCAAGGCCGCCGCCGACCGCGCCAAGCAACAGGCCTTCAACCCCCGCCGTCGCCGCCGCAACATCATCCTCGGCACGGTGACCACCATCCTCGTCGCCGCCGCCGCGACCGCCTACCTCGCCCTCTACGGCCTCAAGGTCCCCTGGCATATAGAGAACCCAGCCTTCTGGACCTGACGTGCGCGATGCACACGCGACCCGCAACATGCGCTAGAGTTTCCGACGTCGGGCCCCGGGCCCGCCCGGGCGATTAGCTCAGTGGGAGAGCGCTTCGTTCACACCGAAGAGGTCACTGGTTCGAACCCAGTATCGCCCACCCTTACTACACAGGCCCTCCCGCACATCGGCGGCAGGGCCTGAGTGATCAACTGGGAGGATTCTGGGAGATCATCTTCCTCCCACCCGAACGAGGTCACCGGAAGCCTCCCGGTCACTGTCACAGTCCGTAGTCGCGGAAACGGGGATGGACGGCGACCGCCCACCCCCGTATCGATGCTTCCGTTCTATGCGCTGGCGAGGTGCCCGCGGGCAGTGCCCTTCGTCCGGGCGGCTTCCAACAGCCGGTTCAGCACCGGCACTGGCGATGTCGCTCCGTACTCGCGCCGCTGCGCCAGCGATTTCTCCCACCGCCGCTGGAGTTTGACCTTGAGTCCGTCCCGCATGGTGTCGGAGACGTGGGAGTACACGCCTCGGATGCCCGGAAGCGTGTGCCCGAGCCGTTCGGCCTGAAGCACTTCCGGAACGCCGTCTTCGAGCATCCAGGTCTTGTGGCTGTGCCGCAGCCCATGCGGGGTGAGCCCTTCGACCAGCGGCAGCCACACCGCAGGGGAGGAGTCCTCGTCCACGACGCGGATTCCCTTACCACGAGGCGGGACGAACGGCTGCCCGGGCACGGCGTCGGGCCAGGGTGGGATCGGCACCCCAGGCCATGCGGTCGTCTCGACCAGGATGCGCTTGCCGGCCTGCCGGGTCCCGCCGGGGTAGCGGCCGTCGGCCGCCGGTTGGAAGATCCGGCGGGCGTAGTTGGACCGCCGATGGTGCCCGCCGTCGGGGCTGAGGAACAGGAACTGCCCGCGACCCCCGCACGCAGGCGTCCGCCCCGGGCAGCCGCAGCGGCCTCGTGTCCGCGTGCTCTGGGCGGACACCAGGGCCGTCAGAAAAGGTGGCAGGTCCACGGGCCGGTGCGAGTCGTCCTTGGGCGGCACCATCTCCAGCCGTCCGGCCAGTTCGCGCAACTGCCAGTCGATCTGGATGCGGTCCAGTCGGCACGCGGGCCGCTCCAGCCCGTGGGCCTCGCCCCAACGCATGCCGGTGTAAGCGGTGAGGATGATCAGGACGAAGTCGTCATCGCGTCCCGAAAGCAACGCGCACCGCTCAGCGAGCAGCAGGGCCTGCAGGGACGTAGCCCACACCTTCTCCGGCCCGCGTACGGCGATGGTCCGCCGGGTGCGCTTACGTCCGCGCCCCCGCCGCTTCACCGCGACGTTGGACGCGACCATGCCCCGTTCTTTGGCATCGCCCAGGATCGTGCCAAGCAGCGATCGGGCGTCGGCTGCCGTACGGTGCGAGAACCCACGGGTCCGAGTGCGTTTCTCCCATGCGACGATCTCTTCTGGGCTGGTGAAGGTGCTGACGGGACGGTTCCCGAAGGCGGGGACGATGTGGTGGTCGATCAGGTACCGGTACTTGGCTTCGGTGGTGGCCTCTAGGTCCTGCCCGGCCCACCACAGCTCGACCCAGTCGGCCAGTAACGCCGCTCCGGCACGGGGATCGTTCCACATATGTCGCCGGATACCGGCTTCCTGTTCTTCTCCCCAGTGCAGGGCGGCCTGCTTGGTGTCGAAGCCCGACTGCGACGCGGTGCTCCCGTCCGGCCGCACGTACCGGACCCGCCACTTGTTGCCGCGCTTTTCGGCATACGCCATGACACACTCCTTCTCGGTAATCGAAGATCAGGCCCGGCCGCGCCGCCGCTGGACGATCGGCCGCTTGGCGCCGGCCGCGATGATCGCGTCGATGTCCTGGTCGCTGAACCGCAGGTGCTTGCCGATGAACGTGCACGGGACGGCCCGCGCGCTGGCCTTCTTCCTCAGCCAGGACTCCCGGACCTGCAGGACGTCCGCCGCTTCGGCGGGTGTGTAGAGCCGGACGCCCTCGGCTCTGCGCTCATTACGATGTGGGACCCGGTCGTTCCGCAAGGGCATACCTCGCCTCGTCAACGTGCCGCCGGACGCGCCGCCATGCAGGCTCGCCCGTGCAGCTCTCTTCGTGGGCCGGACAGCGCCCTTTCACGAGAGTTTGACGACCTTGCCCAGGACTTTACACAGAGAGTAGTTGGAACGCTACTGTCGAACGCGTGTCGGTTGATCAACGTCAGCCACGCGCCGACCGTTCAGCCTCGTCCTCTTCGCGCTCACGAGGCTGTCGCCGCCCGACTCGCCGTGGGCTGTGGCGGCACGGGGCAAGTAATGGTGTAAGTGACATATACGGGTTTCGGGCCGAGCGCGGTCCGAAGCTGCGTCCGCAGGTCCACTGTTCAGGCGATGACGTGGCAGGTTGGCGCTGAGGGGCGTGAAGGCTCAGGTCTAGGAACTCGTGGGCGGGTCTATGTGGGGCAGGACGGCGAGGGGCCAACTGGAGCCGCATGTCATCGTCGAGATCATGCCGGCTGCTGCACGCGGGTGCGATTGCTTCCACCGGTTCGCCGTAGGACCCCCGACGACCGCAACCACATCGGTGCCCTCCACCTCTGCCGGCGCCGTTCGCGGACCTCCCCGGCCCGGCGCAGCAGCCGGTACATGGTCGAGATCGAGGACAAGTAGGTGCCCTCGTCGAGCAGTACCGCCCACACCTGGGCGGGGGACCTGTTGACGAAACCGTCCGAGCGCAGGACGGCCAGCACCGGCTCCTGCTCGGCCGCCGTCAGCGACGGCCGGATGGGGCGCCGGCCGGCGGTGCGGCCCCAGCGGCCGCGCAACGGGGTTGCGCCGGCGGTGACGAGAAGACCCGGGACGCCGGGGACGTGCTCGCCGGCCAGTACCCACGCCCGCGCGCGTGCGGACGAGCGGGCCTCGCGGATCGCCCGTAACGCTCGCGGTCCGGCCTGGGCTAAACGCCTGCGCCTGCGGGGCTCCTCGACCGCCGCATGCCTGGCACGGGGCGGCAGACGGCTCCGGCTCCGGCTGGCCCGCTACTGGACCTGGAGCGGCCTGATCGCCGCCGCGATCACCCGGCTGTAGATGCTCCCGGCGCCCTGACCAGCACGAGCCGTCCCATCAACACCAGGAAGGAGAAAACCGGGGCCCGTGGAACCCCGCCCACCCGACGCGACAGGCGGGCCCAACCGGTGACCCGCCACCGAGAACCAATAAACGGTTGGGTCGCTCCGCGACCCAACCAACCTCACGAAATATCGAGGCTGAGCGCGTGGCGATCCAACGAAATGCTCGCTCCCCCCGCACTGGTGATCACATATTGTCGTGCTGTTTTTACCTGGCGGACTGCATGGGCGGACTCGTTTGTCAACAACGTAGGATGCTCACTTTTTGATAAAAACTGGTAAGGCTGCTGTTCGTGGCTGTTTGTGATCATTCCGTTTCCTAGACGATCTTGCGTGGCGTTCATGGGTCGGCCTACTCTCCATGTGTTCGAAGCGACGTATGAGCTGGCGGGCACGGATTGGGGTGTTCGAAACCCTGTGCCATGCGTGTCTCCGGCGTCGACGGTGTGTTGATGCGAGTCGGTGTCGGAGGCGATTTTCTGTGCGCGGCGTTCGTTTCTTCGAGCGGTTGTCGAACCGGACGACGGCGCGTTTCACCGCCGTTGTTGTCGCCGCTTCTCTGGTCCTCTCGCTTGGGGCCAGCGGAAATGTTGTTCCACCCGGAGCTATGTCGGCGGCGAACGTCGAAACGCCTGTGCAGCGTACGGGCTCGGCCAAGGGCAAGTCCCACCGCGTGACGACAGGGCAGACTGCCGCTGGCAACGACCGGACAAAGCGGATGCCCCGTCGGCCCAAGGGTGCACCGGGCCTGGAGAAGCCGCACACGCCCAAGGTCGTGAAGGACGTCAAGGGCAAGCGGGCGAAGCCCCCGCAGACGCGGCGGATATCCGAGCCGGAGCCGGTCGAAGTCACGGGGTTCGATCCGAAGAAGAGCGTTGAAAGTCCGGCGCGGAGAACGCGCTTCGGCACGCAGTACAAGAATCCTGACGGTACCTGGACCGCGAAGTACAACACGCGTCCGGTCAACTACCAGGCTTCTGATGGGTCGTGGCAGCCGATCGACTCCACCCTGACGCCATCAGGCAACGGGCGCTTTCGAAACAAGGCGGACGGGAGCCGTGTAGACCTCTCGGCGCGTGCGGCCGGTACGGACTTGGCGTCCATCGAACTGGGGCAGGGAAAACGGTTCGGGTTCGGAGTGGAGGGTGCCGGCGATGTGACCGGTCAGGTCAAGGGCGACTCCATCCTCTACCAAAGAGTGCGGCCGGACGCGGATCTCAAGCTACAGGTCCTGAATGGCGCCAGTGTCAAGGAGGAGATCGTCCTCCACTCCCGGGATGCGCCCTCCGAGTGGGTGTTCCCGCTGCGCACCGAAGGGGTGGCGCCACGGCTGGCGGCCGACGGCAGTGTCGAGCTCCTGGATGGTGCCGGGATCGTTGTCGCGCACATTCCGCACGGGTTCATGGTCGACTCCAAGATTCACCCCAAGTCCGGTGATGCGGCCCGCTCGGACGAGGTGAACTACGCGCTGGAGCAGCGTGGCGGCAGCTGGGCCCTGAAGGTGTCCGCTGACCGCGAGTGGTTGGAGGACCCGGACCGGGTGTACCCCGTGACGGTTGACCCGACCGCCGTGTGGAACTACGGAGCCACGCACGACACCTATGTGCAGACCGGTTATGGTTCTAGCCCTTACGCGGAGGCCGAACTCAAAGCGGGAACCTACAACGGTGGTTCCACAAAGGCAGCGACCTACCTGGCGTTCACTCAGGTCGACAATGAGCTTGCCTACAGCAAGGTCTACGACGTCAACCTGAACATCTACAACTGGTGGTCGTATTCATGTACGAAGACCCCGGTGACCGTGCACGGGGTAACCCAGCGGTGGGCGCAGTCCGAACTGGCGGCCTATCCGGGCCCCAACTACGGATCGGCGCTCACCTCCAAGAGCTTTGCGAACGGGTTCATCGCGGAGGGGGCCGGGAGCAGTGCGTGCCCGGCCAAGTGGCAGAGCATCGACCTTGGGTCTGCTGGTGACAGTCTTGTCCAGGGGTGGGTCAACAAGACCAAGCCCAACTACGGCCTGACGGTGCGTGCATCGACGAAGAGTAGTTACGGATGGAAGAAGTTCGGAAGCCGCGAGTCGGCGAACGGCCCCTACCTGGTCATCACCTACAGCCCGTACAACGCGGCCTACGCGTTCGCCGAGAACCCGCCCAAGGTAGACCCGCCTGTACTGAACAACCAAGCCGGCTATGTGAAGGTAAAGGTCAAGAATAAGGGCCATGACGCCTGGACGGCCTCCGCCGGCTACCGGTTGACCTACGGTGTATTCGACAAATCGGGTAGACAGATTTACCACAGGCCCGCCGAGACGCCGGTCCCCCAGACCGTGTCCAACGGCGAGACCGTGACGATAAATACAAAGATCAATCCGCTGCCGCCGGGTACGTGGACGATCAAGTTCGACATGCTGAACACCAGCTCGGGCGTGCTGTTCTCGCAATGGGGAGTCCCGCGCACCGCGGCGCTGTCGGTGACGGTCCCGGACATCCCATCGAAACTGAAGGAGATGTTCCCCAAGAACAATCACCGAGTCGGGACCCTGCGCCCTGAGCTGTTCGCCGAGGCCGAATCGGTAGACGCCTGGCCCTCGGCGAACGTCAATTATCAGTTCACTATATGCGCCCCGCCGTGGATCGACTGGGAATGGTGTGAAAGTTCTCCCTGGCAGGACACTCCGAAATGGACCGTCCCGGCGGGAAAGCTGCAATGGGGCAAGGAATACTACTGGATGGTGCGGGTCAGCGACAGTGGCGGAACCGCTACTGACAGCCCCTTGTACAAGCTGCTCACCGCTGTGGAGCAACCCGCCATAACCTCGCATCTGGCGAGCCCGGCGTCGGATCAGCAGGAGTTCGACCATCAGGCTGGCAACTACACCACCACGGTCACCGATGCCGCAGTCGCGAACGTGGGTCCGCCTCTATCGGTGGTGCGGACCTACAACAGCCTTGACCCACGGACTTCGCACGCTTTCGGTGCCGGATGGACGACCCGGTTCGACATGAAGGTCGTCCCGGACGCCGACGGGACCGGCAACGTGGTCGTGACTTATCCGGACGGCCAGGAGGTCCGGTTCGCCAAGAACACCGACGGCACGTTCACCCCGCCGCCCGCCCGGCAGGCGACATTCGCCGCGGTGACGGGCGGCGGATGGAAACTGATGGACAAGGGCTCGACCAGTTACCTCTTCGATGACGCCGGGAAGCTGACCCGGATCACCGACCACAGGGGTCGTAGCCAGAACCTGCAGTACGGGACCGATGGGAAGCTGTCCAAGGTCACGGTCCCCAGCGGACGGTCACTGTCCTTCACTTGGACGGGAGGCCATGTAACCGCCGTCAGCACCGATCCCGTCAACGGTGAAGCGCTGACATGGACCTATGGCTATACCGATGACACCTTGACGAAGGTGTGCCCACCTACCTCGGCGACCGAGTGCACAACCTACGAGTACGAGGACGGCTCTCACTATCGAAGTACGGTTCTCGACGACAATCCGACCTCCTACTGGCGGTTGAACGAGTCCAGTGGCCGGGTGATCTCCAGTGCCGTCGCGGGGAACCTGGGCACTGACAATGGTGGAGCCACCAGCCTCACCCTGGGGCGGCCCGGTGCCCTGGCCGGGACCTCGGACAGAGCGGTGGGATTTAACGGATCCGACAGCCGTGTACGGATGCCGGACCGCTACATCAGCCGGGAAGGCGGTTATCTTGCTGTCGAGGCCTGGTTCAGGACCACCGGACAGGGCGTGATCCTGTCATACCAGAACGCCATGTACGGGTCTCAGGCCAACAAGTACACCCCGGCTCTTTACGTCGGTGCAGACGGCAAGTTGCGTGGTCAGTTCTGGAACGGCAGCAATACCAACGTGCTCACCTCCGCCGGTGCGGTCAACAACGGGCAATGGCATCATGCAGTCCTGTCGGGTCAGGGAAGTTCGCAGACCCTCTACCTGGATGGCCAGAAGGTCGGCACCCTCAACGGGACGATCGACCACCTTAATGAGCCTTATGTTTATATAGGAAGTGGATACACCACCAAGGGGTGGGCTCAGACACCGCCCACTTCTGGCTGGTTCGACTTCGCCGGTGATCTGGACGAAGTAGCCATCTACGACAGGCCGCTGGGGCTGCCGGCCGTTCGCGCGCACTACGATGCCCGGCACACAACAAAGCAATTGACCAAGGTGACCAAACCGAGTGGCCGCGTCCAGGCCGTGAACGCCTACGACGTCGACACCGACCGGTTGGTCGAGCATGTCGATGCGAACGGAGGCACCTGGGAGATCCGTGCTCCGGTCTACTCCGGGAAGGTCGACGACCTCGAGCGGACCATCGAGGTCAAGGACCCGCGGAACGGGATGCTCAAGTATGTGTACGAGCCGTTGCGCGGGAACAGGCTCATCTCCGAAACCGACCAGCTGGGCAAGACCACAACGTACGCCTACGACACCAACGGCCAACTCGGCAAGATCACCGATGCCAACGGGAACGAAACGAACCTGTGGTTCGACGAGCGCGGCAACAAACGGTACGAACAGCGCTGCGCCGATGTCGATACCTGCCATGCCCAGTACTGGAACTACTACCTCAATCCGGACGACGCGTTCGATCCGCGGAATGACCAGCTGACCCAGCGCGCAGACGGCCGTACCGTCAACCCGTATGCGAGCCCGTACACCACCGTCTGGGAGTACGACGTCCACGGTCAGCAGACCGCGGAGCTCTGGCCGGCGACGGACGACTATCCCTTCCGAGGCATCGCCTACAGCTACACCGACGGCACCGAAGCCGCGGAAGGCGGCGGCACCCAGCCCGCCGGGCTCCTGAAGCGCCGCAGCAAGGCCAATGGCGGGACGGCCCAAACCTATGCCTACAGCTCCGCCGGAGACCTGCTCTCGACGACCGACGCGGCCGGCAAGGTCACCAGGTTCGGATACGACGCGATCGGCAGGGTGATCAGCAGCACCGAGATCACGGATGCACATCCCCAGGGCGTCACCACGACCTATGGATACGACGGACGTGGCCACCTCCTGCGGGTGACCAAACCCGCGGTGGAGAACGAGGTCAGCGGCGCCACCCACACCCCTGACACTCGCTTCTCCTACGACGCCGACGGCAACAAGCTCACCGAGACGTTGAGCGACCTCACCGGCGGGGATCCCGAACGCCGCACCACCTACGGCTACAACGCCCACGGCCAGGTCGAGACCATCACTGACCCGGAAGGCGGCACGGAGGGCTATGAGTATGACGCCACGGGCGCGCGCACGAAACTGACTGACAAGAGCGGTACGCGATATGCCTTCGCCTACGACTTGCGCGGTCAACTGACCACCCGGACCTTGCAGGAATGGGTGGGGAACCCGGACGACCCGAGCCCGGCCACCGATGTGATCCTGGACTCCTACGCCTACGATCCCGGCGGCCGCCTGGGCTCCCACACCGACGCTATGGGACGTACGAAGGCCTACACCTACTACGGCGACGACCGGCTCGCCCAGGTCATCGCCACCGGGGTCAAGGTCAACGACTCTGCCACTCCCAGGGACGTGGTGGTAGAAAGCCGCTCCTATGACGGTGCCGGTCATCTTGTGTCCCACGTGACGGGCGGAGGCAAGCACCGTACCGACTACGAGTACGACCAGGTCGGGCAACTCATCGCCGAAACCGTCGACCCGGACGGGGCCGCCCGCCGTACCGACTACGACCTTGACCCCGACAACAACGTGATCAGGACGGTCCGGAGCGGTGCGGACTCCGAACGCCAGGAGACCGCAGATTACGGGTACGACCCGATGGACCGGCCCGTCCGGCAGTCCATCGAGAATGGCGACGACAGCGTCGTCACGTCCCTCACCCGAGATCAGCGAGGGCTGGTCACCCAGATCGTCGACCCGCGAGGCAACGCGGTTGGAGTCGATCCCACCACGTACACCACCACAATGCGGTACGACGCCGCCGGGCAACTGAAGGAGCGCCTCGAACCCGCTGTCCAGGTCGAACGCAACGGAGAACCGGGCGTCACCACCCGTCCTGCAACCCGGTACGGATACAACACCGCGGGCGAGCAGACTCACGTGACTGACCCCGAGGGCCGCACCGTCACCAACTCCTATGACAAGGCCGGCCGCCCAGTCTCGACACACCAGCCCTCGTACGACCCGCCTGTGGGTTCGACGATCATTCCCACCATCACCATGGAGTATGACGCGGCCGGTCGGCTTACCGAGCAGACCGACGCCCGAGGCGGTACGACCCGCCTCTACTATGACGCGCTGGGACGACAGACCCGACTCGAAGAGCCCCAGTTGGCCAACGAGAACCGTCCCGGCGAATGGAAGTTCGAGTACGACCTGGCTGGCGAACAGCTGTCGGCGACCGGCCCCACCGGGATCCGGACCGAGGCGACTTACGACGACCTCGGCAGGCAGATCACCCATACGGAAATCGACCGATACCCCGTACCGGCCGCCTACACCACCGAGCTCGCCTATGACGACGCCGGGAACCTCACCTCACGCACCCGCCCGGCCGGGGACAGCACCGAATACACCGTCAGCGGAGCCGGGGACATCACCGCGGTCACCAACTCCCGCGGCCACACGACCGAACTCGCCTACGACCTGGCCGGACGACTGACCAAGGTCACCGATCCTCTGGGCGTCAGCGTCATCGCGGAATTCGACCACGCCGGACGACAGATCAAAACACGCGACGTCGACGCGGCCGGAAACACCATTCGCACCTACGGATACGAGTACGACGCAGCCGGCAACCGGATCAGTGAGACGAGCCCCGAAGGCCACACCACTTACCGGGCTTACGACGCCCTCGACCGGCTCACGACACTCACGGAACCGGTCTCGGCGACCGGCACCATCGAAACCGGCTTCGGCTACGACGCCACGGGGCAGCGCACCCGCCTGACCGATGGCCGGGGCAACTCCACCATCACCACCTACAACACCCTCGGCCTCCCGGAAAAGACGATCGAACCGTCCACCGCCGCGCACGGAGACAACGCCGATCGCACGTGGACCACCAGCTACGACGCCACGGGCAACCCTGTCCACGAGGCCAAGCCGGGCGGCGTCACCGTCACCCGCACCTTCGACCAGCTGAACCGGCTCACCGAGCAGACCGGCACCGGAGCCGAGGCACCGACACTGGAGAAGCGGTTCGGCTACGACCTGGCCGGACGCCGGTTGCGCATCTCCGGCCCCGTCGCAGATCTCTTGTTCACCTACAACGACCGCGGACAACTGCTCAGCAGCATCAGCCCTGGAGGCAAGACCGCCCATTTCGCCTATGACGCCAACGGCCGCCTCCAGCAGCGCACCGATCCCGCGGGCCAGACCTCTCTGACCTGGAACGGTGAGGACCAGATCGTCACCACCAGCGACGCCATTACCGGGGGCTTCTCCACACGCACCTATGATGACGCCGGTCGCCTCAACGCCATCAGCACACAGAACGGCGGAAACACCGGAACCCGGACGTACGGCTACGACGATCTCGACCGGATCACCTCCGACGAACTGACGTCCTCCACCGGGACGCCCCTGGCGACCACCTCCTACGGCTACGACCTCGACGACAGGCTCACCGAGAAGACCACCACCGGAACCATCGGAGCGGGCACGAACACCTACGCCTACGACCGGGCGGGCCGCCTCACCCAATGGGTCGCCCCGTCCGGGACGGAGACCGACTACGAATGGGACGCCTCCGGTAACCGCACCAAAGCGGGTGCCACCACCTACACCTACGACGAACGCAACCGCCTGACCTCCGACGGAACGAGCGGCTACACCTACACCGGCCGCGGCACGCTGAAGACGATCGGCGGCACTGGCCAGAAGTTCGACGCCTTCGACCGGCTGATACAGGAAGGCACGGTCGACTACCGCTACGACGCACTGGACCGCATCGCCACACGAACCGGTGACTCCGGCGCGACGAACTTCGTCTATGCCACACAGGAGAACGACGTCACCGCGGTCACCGATGACACCGGGATGGTCACGTCCGGATACCAGCGAACTCCCGATGGCGAACTACTCAGCGTGAAACAGGATGGCCAGGCTTACCACGCGCTGTCGGATCGCCACCAGGACCTCACCGCGCTGTACGACCCGGCCATCACCGCTCTCGCCGGCTCCACCGCCTATGACCCCTACGGCGGAACGATCGCACAGGCCGGCACGGGCACCCTTCTCGGATACCAGGGCGAATACACCGACCCTGCCAGCGGCCGCGTCAACATGCACGCCCGCTGGTACACCCCCGGCACCGGTAGCTTCGCCAGCCGCGACGACTGGACCCTCGAGCCCGACCCCAGCGTCCAAGCCAACCGCTACACCTACGCCAATGCCGCTCCGCTCAACTACACCGACCCAACGGGACATGCAGCCGCCCTCGCCTTCGTGGGCCTTGCGGTCGCCCTCGCCGGGGCACTGGCCGTCTCCCAGGCCTACCAGCAGAATCCGCCGACTTACACCTGGCCGTCCTGGGACTGGAGTTGGAGGTGGCCATGGAGTAGGAGTGCCGAGACTCCTTACAGCGTGTGGGACGTTCCCACCTTCCCCCCGTACTCTCCGGTAACTCCATGGCGCGGCACAGGAGGCGGCGGTGGAGGTGGAGGCGGCACCGTCGGCGCACTTGCGCGGCCGGGCATGGCACGGCCTGGAATAGCCCGTCCGCGACCGCCGAGGCCGTCACCCGCACAGATCCAGCGGACCCTCGCTCGCAAGGCCAGGGACACCTACGCCCCTCGCCCCCCGTCCCGCCCCGGAGTCGGACAGAAGGTCATCGACAAGATCCGCGACAACGCGGAGAAGGTCGTCAAGGTCGCCACCGGCGCCCAGAACACCGCCGGAACGCTCAGGGACGTGCAAAACGCACTCGAACCCCAGAACGCACGACCGGACACCCCCTCAACAGATGGGCCCAGCACCACCACGGATGGCGATGACGACGGCTGTGTACACAAAAAGGACTACGGGAGGTTCATCGGTGACGGGGGTTACCATACGCCAGCCCACGCTATCTACTGCAAGCCTACTGATGTCGATAAGGGCAGTCCGGCAGAGACCACCATTTTTCCTCCAGGGTGGCCGCAGGACGAACATGGACGCCCAACCAATTCTCCGATGGACCCGTTCAGGGGAAAGGCGTACAAGTATGCTCGCTGCCATCTGATCGCCGCCAGGCTCGGGGGGAGCGGTAAAGATCCGAATAATCTCGTGACCTGCGTGCACAATCCGACTAATAATTCTGGAATGAAAAGACTTGAAAGTCAAGTAAGAAAGGCAGTTAAGGGGGGGCAGATCGTCGACTACACCGTAATTCCAATCTATCGAAGGGGTGACATTACTCCCGACGCGTTTCGTATGATCGCCAGAGGGAGGAGTCGCGATGGTGCTCCGGGGATTAGCTTCGATAAATGTGTATGGAATAGTCCGTCTCCGATAAATGGAAGAGTGGCTGATGGTGTCCATTGTAGACCTTGAGCGCCTGGTTGGTCCGCCGAGCCAACCGCCGATCAGAGTCGACTGGCCTGCTTTTGAAGCGGCCTTGGGTCTGCAACTCCCCAGTGATTACAAGGATGTGTTTGACGTCTATCGAACTCTAGAGTTCGGTCAATTTGTTGGTGTCTTTCATCCTGGATCGGATGCTGAGGAGAACCGACATGACACGGTGGCGACGCTGAGTCCTTTAAAGTACATGATCGACGAAATGGGTGGACTGGAGGACGTTGCCGCCGTCGACGGAGAGGAAGAAAGAGTTCGGTTCGCCGTCTACCCTGAGCCTGGTGGTCTCTTGTTGTGGGGGAGTACTTGGAATGGAGATCTTTGTCTTTGGCATACAATCGGCGAGGATCCAAATTTGTGGCCGACGGTCATCACGGATAGCATCGTCTTTTGGGAATATCCGAAAGGTATGACGGAATTTCTGGTGGGAGTCATGGATCAGACGATTCGGTGTCCAATCTTTCCTGACGACTTCCCGAGTAGCCATCGTGTGCGTCAAATAGCTGACTAGGGCTCCAGCCGGAGACGCCTGAGATCAGGAGGGCGTGTCTGGTGAGAAACTGCTCTGAAGAAGGTCCGACCACAGAACGGTAGTGGCTCCGCCTGCGGAGCGCGGGGCCGGTGACGGTTTGTGTCGATCAGGGGTGTTCGCGGGCGGTGCGCGTCGTCGGTTGGCGGGACGGTGCCGGGGCTGACGTGCGTCGTGTCCCCGCCCAGTCGGCGTTCCCTCACGCCTCCCCGCTGGTCGCCGTTCGCCCGTCCGACTGGTGCCGGTGCGTTGATGGGGCCGGCCTGCATCGACCGAGTCGTGTCGCAGGATTTCTACCCCGAGAAGCGCCTCACTTGGACTCCACCGGGTGGGGACCGGACTCTGCCCGGTCGCTCAGGCGTTGGCGTTCTCGCGCGATCCACTTCTTGCCTTCCGCGGCGATTCCTTCCATGAGGGTCAAGGCGTGGCGGAGGTTGGCGGCGTCCCGCGTCACTTCTGACACGACGCCGCTTGGCTCATCCTGGAGTCTCTCCGCTTCCGGAGCCATTGCCTCGACGTGGATCTCCTCACCGTTGACGAGGGTGAGTCTGAAGTCGTGTTCATCATCGTCGGTCTGGCGTACCCGTACGGCGGCGACCGCCTCGTAGCGGTAGTTGGTCCGGTACCGATCGTGGAAGGTGCCTTGCGCGAAATCGAGTTCGGCGTTGAGTTGCCGTACGCCGTCTGTGGTGAGGAGGAAGAGGAGCAGCTTGTAGCGCTCGTAGCGCCAGGGGCCTTTGCGTACGCGTGCGCTTCTGCCGGGGAAGGCGCGCGTCTCGATGAACGCGTGGGAGATCAGGCCGCTCATCGTTAACCGGTAGTGGCGTAGTGCCTCGTCCAGGACCATCTTCCGGTCGCAGTCCAGCCAGGTGGCCATCTGGCGGTCGTCGGGTTTGTCGGCGAGCTTCGCCTTCCAGCGCTCGAAGGCCGCTTCGCAGTCCTTCAGCGTCCGTGCCTGCTCGGCAAGGTCGGCCGCATATCGCCTGCGTCTCAGGACGATGCGCAGCCAGGCGTGGGCGGCGATCACGCCGGCCGGCAGTGCGAAGGCGGCCGTGCGGACCGCGCTCAGTGGGTCGCTCCGTACCGCGGCCTCCAGCGTCCACGTGATCCCCGGGACGAGGAGGGCGAGACCGAGGACCGTCAGCAGTATGGAGGCCGGGGGAGTGGCGAGTTCCTGCCGGTAGTTCCACAGCGTGCCGTTCTCCCACCGTGTCCTGACGTCGCTGACCCGGTAGCGGATCAGCCAGGCGATCCGTTCGACGCCGATCCGCTGCTCCCGGTAGACGTCCACGATTTCGTCGCGCAGGCACCCGCGGATCCCCGCCGTCTCGGCCAACCAGACGGACCTGCTGGTGTCACGTGGAACGTATCTGGCGAAGTAGTGGTCTAAACGGCGGCCCACGTTGTCGGCGAAGCCGCCGGAGGGGGCGCTTCGCGTGCGCGTCCTCGGCGCATATTGCGCATCCTTCCTCCGGCGTCGCTCGATGCGGAAGCGCCACTCCACGCCGCCCTTTGCGGCGCAGTAGCCGCCACCGACGCTCAGCAGGTACGCGAGCAGAGCGACCGCCTGAAGTTCTCGCGCCAGAAGGTAGGCGATGTGGATCGCCGCCGCGATCAGAACTGCGGTCGACACTAAAGCCTGAACCCAGGTGCCGGTTGTGAGGTCCGGTGGTCGCGGCTCCCGGACCCGCGGCCGGGCTGGTTTCGGCTCGAAGAACTTCCAGACACGGTCGGCTCGGCCGTTCGCCATCTGGTTCTGCTGGGCGCTGTCCAGGGCGCGGCGCCACATCCCGTCTTCGAGTGGCCCGTCCAGGAACAGCTGCAGGTGCCGAAGGATCATGGAGCGTTGCGGGTCGGCAAGCCCGTCGAGGTCCTTGAGCAGGGGACGCAGGTCCTCGTCGGGTTGCTGTGCGGACTGCAGCAGCCGGCATAGGGTCCGCACTCCGTCTGCCCAAGCGTCGTCACCGGTGACGTTGCAGGTCCCCGGTGCCCGATGCAGCATCGTGAGGTGCTCCTGCGGTAGCTCGTGCCGGGTTCGGCCGCTGACGAGGGCGAGCTGCCAGTGGAAGCAGACCCGGCTGCCGGTGAGACCGCCGTCCATGACGGCTCGGCCGATGAGCTCTCGCGCCTTACCCGGTATGCCGCCCGCGAGCAGCCGGACGCCGATTTCGAATAACTCCGCGGACGATGCGCCTGCGGGGGTCTCGTAGACCTGAACGTCGCCGTGCACGACTCCCGCCTGGACCCCGACGTAGGCGGAATCTCCGGCGTAGTTCGTCGTGGTGCCTTCCGGTGCGGGGGTGGTGGCCTGCGCGGTCATGACAGGCCTTGAACCAGGGCGATGACGCTCGCCACTTCCGCGGAAAGGGCGGCCACGTCCCCGACCAGCCCGCGCACCTTCTTCAGGGCCAGCGTTACCGCACCGACGTCCTGCGGATCGGTCGTCTGCAGTGTCTCGCGGGCGGCGGCGAGTTCTGCCTCGGCCGCGCGGTAGGTGTCATCATCCAGGTGTCCCGCCGTCCGAGCCTGCCGAAGCCGGAGGGCGAGTTCGGCGATCACCGCGGCGGGATCGGTGGGGGCTCCGTGCTCACCGGACACCCGGATGCCTCCGTGCACGTGCCCCGCCTGCACGACCACCCGTGCGTTGTCCTTGGCGACGTTGCGGACGGTCTCGCTCATCATCGGTGTCCCTTTCGTGTCGGCTGGTTCGCGCTGTTGCGGTTCCTCGGCGGACAGGGTTTCGGCCAGTGCGGTGGTGAACGCCGCAGCGTTCGCCACCGCCCGTGCCTGCCAGTGCTCGCGGTCGGTGGTCTCCTTGGTGCCGTCGGCGTGGTCGCTGACGCCTCGGATCACGACCACCGGCAGGGACCTGTTGAGGTGCGCGGCCTGAGCCACGCCGGCGCCTTCCATCTCGATGGCGCGTGCGTCGTTGTAGTTCTGCCGGATCCAGTGCGCGTGCGGCGAAGTCGTCGAGTTCAGGACGACTTCGCCTGCTGCGATCGGCCCGAAGTGCACCGTGGGCTCTTGGCCATCGAGATCGTCCGCCCATGCGCGGTTACGAGCCACATGCCGGGCGATCTGGTCGGCGCCGTGCGACACCTCCCAGACACGGGGGCGGCTCTTGAACCCGTCGTCCTCGCTCGTCCCGCCGTGGAAGGCATAAATGTGGGTGGCCACCACCACGTCCCCGAGGGCGATGTCGGAGTGCAGGGCCCCGGCGACCCCTGCGAACAGCAGCGCCGCCGGGGAGAACTCGTTGATGGCGCGTTCGGCCAGTACCGCTGCGGACTGGTTGCCCTTCCCGACGAGGCCCAGTGCGATGCGTGCCCGGCCGTGCGCCAGCCGGCCCACCTCGAATCGGGTGCCCTGCGGGTGGCGATACAGCCGCGGCTTGCCCAGCTTCGCGCGGACGGATTCGTACTCCACGTCCAGCGCCGTGAGAACGACGATCGGATTGCCGCTCATTGTCCCGATCCCTTCGTGATCGACGGTTCGACCGGCCGGACCATCGGCGGATTCAGGGCCTTCTGCGGACCGGCTTTGAAGACTCGGGCCGGCCGGCCGGTCGTGCCCTTGCGTTCCGGGCCGGCCGCGACGATGAATCCGCTGGTCTTCTGGACCTTGCGATAGAAATTGCGGGGGTCGAGAGAGATCCCCCATACCGCCTCGTAGACCCGCTGCAGGTCGGTGATCGTGAATGTCGGGCCGCAGAACGCCGTGGCGAGCGCGGAGTGCTCGAGCTTGGCGCGGGCGTTCTCGACGCCGTCCTCGACGATCCGCCGGTGGTCGAAGGCGAGCTCCAGGTCGCCGGAGAGCACCTGATCTGCTCGCTGCCACCGGGCCCCGGCCGCGTCCGTTCCGGCAGCCGGTTCCGGGAGCCGCGGTGCGATCGCCAGGAAGGCGACCGACACCACCCGTCCGCGCGGGTCTCGGCCAGGGGCACCGTAGACGCCCAGGTGCTCAAGGTGCAGCGTATCGACGTCCATGTCTGTCTCCTCCGCCAGTTCGCGGTGGGCAGCGGCAGTGATGTCCTCCTCGGCGTGCTGCAGGAAGCCGCCCGGAAGCGCCAGAGCCCCCTTATAGGGCTCGATGCCGCGTTCGATCAGCAGCACATGAAGGAGAGACTTGCGCAGTGTCAAGATCACCAGGTCGACGGCGAGCATGACTTCGGGGGGAGTCCAGCGGTCCTCGGCCATGCGCTGACCCTAGCTTTTTGTCAGTCTGACAAAAAGTAGTTTCAGGATGCCGTCCTGGCCATCGCCTTGTCACCCGTTGGCAAGACCGTTGGCCGCAGGCCAGCCTCACTTGCGCTCCGGCCGTGGCGGGTCTGTTCCTGGGCCCGCACGTCCCATGAAGAAGGTCCTCCCGGTGGTGGATAGGGCACACTGGTGTGTATGGAGGGACACAGTGGAGCGCCGTTCAGTTACGCCGAGACCAGGCCATACGAGGTGGCCGGGTCACTGAGTGAACTGCAGGGACCCGAGCATGGCGTCGTGGTGCTTCCGCTGGAGTTGGCGTGGGGTGGGCGAACCGAGTTCGACCTCGATGAGGACTACGATCGGTCGGCCGTATACAAGATCGTGTTGGAGGAGGGCGGTGCGGAGCATCAGCGGCGCCTGATCAACGGTCGGCTGCTGGTGGAGCACTGGGACGAGATCCTCCCGGCACGTCCAGTCCGAGCCCTGTGGGAACGGCGCTTCCCTCAGCTTCGGCATGCCGCCTGATGGATCGGTTCCAGTTCCGGTTGGTCGGCATAGCGCTGGATGTCGTCGGTGACCGGGGTTTCGTGCTGGGCGGTGGGCACGCCGTCCAGATGCACGGCATGGGCGCTCGTCCTTCAGAGGACATCGACCTGTTCTCTTCTCGACGAGGAAGCCCGGAGCAGGTCGCCGACGACGTCATCGCCGCCTATGCGAGCCAGGGACTGCGACCTGAAGTGGCCCGGCGCACCCCGGACCTCGTCCAGATGACGGTCACTGACTCAGATGGCAATGCCTGCAAAGTGGATCTCGGGGTGTTCTGGCGGGCGCACGCTCCGGTGATTCTGGAGGTCGGCCCGGTACTGCACCCTGACGATGCCGTGGCCGGCAAAATGGACGCTTTGTTCAACCGGTGGGCACCGCGCGACTTCCTGGACATCGATGCGGTCTTGGCCAGCGGACGTTATGACCATGACCGCCTCTTGGCCGTGGTCGCGGAGCACAACCCGGGCTTCGACATTGCCTTGTTCGCCGAGTCGCTCTCCTATCTGCACCGCATCCCTGACCGGGACTTCACGGCCTACGGCGTGCCCGTTGCGCAGATCGCAGTGATGAGAGACCGGTTTGCCGCCTGGGAACGAATGCTTGCACCGTAGGCAGTGACGCGAGCCGCTGCTTGCCGCGCCGACTTGGCGTTAGAAGCGGGCATTCCATACCCCGTATGGGCGGTATGTGACTTCTATGCCTCGGATGGCTGGAATGGGCATGTTAAGTGGCGACGGTCACCCACGGTATTTGGTGGTGAAGGGCGGGGAGTGTGAATCGTGGGAGATCAGAAGTGACTTGATCTTCCTTGAACTGGTGTCACCGGAGCGGAAGACAGGCTTCTGACCTGGGGTGATGTCTGAACGGCCTGTGCTGCCGGGTTGTTCGATCGTTTTCACACCGAAGAGGTCACTGGTTCGAACCCAGTATCGCCCACCTCAAGTTTTCGCAGGTCAGAGTGTCGCCTGCAGTGCGACCACGCTTGCCTCGTTGACCGCTTCGTAGCCTTGGGGGCCAACGGGGGAGCTTCGGGGACCCTGAAGAGATCACCGAGCCTCGCTCGGCACTCAGATGCGGTTTGTGACGGACCTTGTCGACTTGGTCGGCGTGGCGTTCCGATTCTGGCCGGCCATCCGGGCGGGCATTTTCAACCTGGTCAGGAGCGTCACCGAGAGTGGCGGCCCTTCGGGGTGAGCGGTTGGCGGCGCTAGGCCTTCTTCGCCTAGTGAGATCGGCCGCGCTGCCGGGAGCCGCGACTTGGGAGACGTCCATCGGCGATGGCGCGTTCTCTGAGAGAGCGTAGGCTGACGCGCTGGCCCATAGGATCAACGATGTGCCAAGCAGCCATGCCGGAGCAGTTACTGGTCCCCTTTACCACTGCGCCGGCATCATCGACCTTATCGAACGGGGTTCCCCCGACGGCTCGGAGGATGATGCCGCCTTCAGCGTCGATCTCGGCCCAGTGATCAGCGCCCTGGTGGGTCATCACAATGGAAGTGCCGGGTGCGATGACGCCCGCGTCGACCATTTTCGCGACGTGGGTCGTGCGGCGACGCCGCGGTGGTGTGCCTGAGGTCTCACTGGGGGGCCGGTCGAGGGCCTTAGGGTCCCAGATGAGGGCGCACAGCGTGAGCATCAGCCGCTGGCGGGTCTCCACGATCGTCATCATCTTGGCGTTCACCGCGAAGCGGTGCATGAGCTTTTGCAGATGATGCCTCTTGATAAACGTTTGAAGCTCGGGCTTGCGTTCTCCGTAGCCGGGGGCTAGGACTCCAAGCAGCGCGTTATGGCTGGAATAGTGGGGCAACTTCTCGGCGAGTGGCAGGTCATTGAGGCTGGAGTTGGTGCGTTTAGGAAGGAGTCCCAGCGCACCGAGTTGGTTGCGGCGAGCCCGGAAGGCGACCGGGTCGGGAATCTCAGCGGCAACGCGGCCGTGGTGCTTGGCCCAGAGGTGCTCGATATCGTATTTGTCGCTGCTCAACAGCTCAACGGTGTCGCAAGGATGTCCGATTCCGGTTTCGACGAACGCTGTGAGCCGCGCCAGGACGTAGCGGACCTGATGCGTGTTATTGGGGCGCAGTCCGAACGTCGAGGACTCCGAGAGCTCCAGCGGATCACCGGCCATCATTTCGGCCAGGCGCCCCATCAGCTCCTTGGAGGTCTGAACGCCGCGCAAGGAAGGAACAAGGTTGCCGTAGACAAGGTCGCCGACCTCGGACGGACTGACAGGCCGGTCCCGGAGTATCTGAAGGACATACCATCGGTCAATGAAGTCGCAAATCGCGCGCCCTTTTTCAGCGGCTTCCGAAAGGGTATCGGTCGGCTGGATGACCGCAAGAACAGCTGCAAGCTGCTCGGATAGGCCGTTGCGCTCGTTGAAATAGACTGTCTCATACCCTTCCTTCAGCGAGGTTCTGGCGACAAGGAAGGGCTTTGCCCGAGTGGCGATGTCCAGCAAGTTCTCCACGAATTCAAAGTAGTCGTGTTCCTTGCGTAGACCGAGGCGTTCGCTGTTCTTTCTCGCCCATACGTTGAGATTGGCTTCGATGTGCGACGTCTCGTCCTGGTCAGCGTAACGGGCAAGTAGTACGCACTTGATGAACTGGCTCGCGGTATCGGTGTCGGAACGGTCGATCGTCAGCTCGGCCAGCATCTGCCGCCAGCGGCGGTTCAACTCATCTGCGTTCTCCCCGACGTGCGAGAGTAGATGGCTCTTGAGAAGGTCCACCGGGGTCAGACGGGCACCCCGATCATTCATCGTCTCGAACATGCGGTAACCATGGTCGGCATCAGTCGCCTGGATCCCGGCGAGCATCACATACTTCAGAAGCCATGGCACGAAGTCCTCGTACTGATCGCTTTCGAACAGCTCATGAAGATGCTCGGTGATCTGACGGCTTCGCCGGACCAGGTTGCGAACTGACAGGGAGTCTCTGGGGGCGATATCCCAGTCGCGTCCGTCACCGAGGACGCGAAGCACCGGCGCAAGCTCGGCGATGCCGATGGTCAGCGTACGATCGCGACTGAAGACCGCACGGTCCAGTTCTGGCAGGCTGCGCCGCAGCTGCAGTTCTTTGGCGATGTTGCGCAGCTGCAGTAACAGTAGATGCAGGGTGATGAACCGCTGTTGCCCGTCGACAAGAAACCGCCTTTTCCCGCGTGCTCGCGGATCCTCCTCGTAGTACACGAACGGTCCAAGGAAGTAGGACGAAGCAGGAGACGGCCGCCGACGTCGCTGACGATCGGACTCGTAGTCGCGGAACGCCTCACGCAGATCCATGACTAGCGTACGGACCTCCTCCGCACCCCAGGTGTACTCACGCTGGTAGTAGTCGATCTCGTAGGAGACGTTGTCGAAGAGTTGCTCCAGACTGAACACGTCCGCGCTGACCCCGTGACCGCGCATGCCACCGTCCGATCTTGATGTCCAGACCCGGCAACTCTATTTAAGCGCGGACGCCAGAGATTTTCGATGGCCGTCACCGATTCGGAAGTTGGGTGGGTTCGGCTGGCCAGCCCGTCTCCCCGGCCGCGGGTGATCCATGATCCGGGCAAGGTCGTCGCGACCTGGCGGTGACGCTGGTGCTGGGCAGCGCGCAGTTGCGCATGCTGGGGAGTTCTGGAGCGCCCCGGCTTTGATGGAGAGGCCCTGATACCTGAAGGTGAAGGGCTATGACAGCCCCGAGGAAGTACTCCACAGAGCTGCGTGAACGCGCGGTCCGGATGGTGTTTGAGCTGCGTGAGCAGACCGATGTGAGGACCGGCTCGATCGCCCGGGTGGCCGACCAGCTCGGGACCTGGGGCCGGTATGCCGACGTCGATGGCGGGCAGCGCCCCGGGACCATGACCAGCGACGCACAAGGATCGCCGAACTGGAGCGGGAGAACCGTGAGTTGCGGCGGGCGAACGAGATCCTGAAGGCCGCCAGCGCTTATTTCACCCGGCAACCCGACCCGAAACTGCCGAGCTGGTCGAGTTCATCGATACTCACCGGGAGCAGTTCGGTGTCGAGCCGGTCTGCACGGTGCTGGAGTGTGCGCCCTCGACGTATTGGGCGGCCAGGAAACGCGAGCTGGAACCATCTGCTCGTGCGGTGCGTGCGAATCATCGAAGGATGATTCTGCGGGTGTCGGTAGGTCCCGGCCAGCGGGTTTATGGTGCGTGGAAGGTGTGGACGCAGCTGAAGCGTGAACTGGGCATCGCCGGGGCGAGCGCTGCCCGCAAGCGGCCCCGTACCCACCTCGGCGGGACCGATCGGCCAGGTGACCTGCTGGAACCCGACTTCACCGCGGACGCGCCCAACCGGCGGTGGGTCGCCGACATCATCTATGTCGACACCGCCGCCGGGTGGGCGTACACCGCGTTCGTCCAGGACCTGTTCTCCCGGGTCATTGCGGGGTGGCAGGTCGTCGCCCATTTGGGTGCCGAGCCGGATTTGGACGCGTTGGAGATGGCGATCTGGTCCCGCGGCGGCATCGGTGACGGACTGGTCCACCATTTCGATCGCGGCACGCAATACACCTGTAGTCGGTACGCCGAACGCTTTGATCAGATCGGCGCTGCCCGTTCGGTCGGCGACAAGAACGACTCCTTTGTGACGAGCTCCGACAGTTGCGGGCTTGGAGTCCGTCGAGCGGTATTTGCATGCGTCTTCTGCATACCCAGGCCGAGTCGGAGGCGCGGCCGAACTGGCAGCCCGGCCCGCCGCCGAAGCCCCTCCGATCGACATGCCTGAGCCCGACTCCTTGGCCTTCCCGGGTCACCAGGTGATGGGTAGGTCGGTCATGCCGCCGGTGAGGACGCCGTCCAGGTAGACCGGTTCGCCGGCGAGTTTCAGTTCGGGCAGTCGGCGGAAGAGGGTGGCGATGCCGACCTGGAGCTCCAGGCGGGCGAGTGGTGCGCCGAGGCAGTGGTGGATTCCATGGCTGAGGGTCAGGTGCGGGTTGCGGGCCCGTGTCACGTCGAATGCGTCGGAGCCGGTGAAGACGTCGTCGTCGTGGTTGGCGGTCGCCAGGTCGACGGCGACCGCGTCGCCGGCTTTGATAAGGACGCCGTCGAGTTCGACGTCCTCGGAGGCGACGAAGGGGACGAGGCCAGCAGAGCCGGTCATCTCGCGTCCGAGGGCGAAGCCGCCGTGTCGAAGAATCTCTTCGACCGCGGTCGGGATGACGCCGTCGATGTCGGCCATCAGGGCGGCGTGCTGGGCGGGATCGGCCAGCAGCGCCTGAACGCCGAGTTCGATGAAGTTCGCCGTGTTGTCGAATCCGCCGCCGACCAGCAGCATCGCGATCTGGATGATCTCGTCGTCGGTGAGTTGGTCGTCGGCGTCGCGGGCGGCGACGAGGGCGCTGAGCAGATCATCCTGCGGGTCGGTCCGCTTTCGCGTCATGAGTTCCTGCAGGTAGAGGTAGAGCGAGGTCATCGCGTCGGTGACCTCCTCCTCCGTCATGCCGGACGTGGCCAGCATCGCGTGACTCCACTGGACGAAGTTCGCCCGGCCCTCTTCCGGTACCCCGAGCATGTCGCCGATGACGCGGATGGGCAGCCGGAGGGCGAAGGAGTCGACCAGGTTGGCGGGCGGTCCCGTGTCGACCATCGCGTCGACCAGTTCGTCGGCGACCTCCTGCACCTTGCCGCGCAGCCGCTCGACGCGCCGCAGCGTGAACGCCTTGGAGACCAGACGCCGGAACCGCGTGTGGTCGGGCGGGTCCATGAACTGCAGCGTCTGCGTGAGGAAGGCGGGGAACTCGAAGGCGTAGGGGACCGGACGGCCTTCGGTGAAGGGCTTGCGTACGAAGCGGCGGTCCTCGAGAACGGCCCGGCATGTCTCGTGCCGATGGACCATCCAGCAGTCACCGCCGATGGGGAAGGAGACCTTCGTCATCGGGCGGTCGGTGCGGATCGCCCGCATGATCTGCAGGGCTTCTGCGGGAGGGACCGGGCCGAAGGGGAAGTCGGCTTTGGTGACGCTCATGGTGGTGCTTTCTCCTGGTCTGGTGCGCGGGTCAGCTGGGCTCGATGGGAGTGCCGGTCTCGTCACGGATGGTGATGGCCGAGGTCGGACACAGCTCAAGGGCTTCGACGACGTCCTCGGAAGGAGCGATCGACTCGGTGGCCGGCCGGGACTTGCCCCCGTCGAGGACGAAGTGGTCAGCGGCGACGTTCACGCACATCTGGTTGCCGATGCAGCGTTGCCGATCGACCTCGATGGTCCACCGTGGCCCGCTCATGACGGCTCCTCGGTCGTGTCGAAGAAGATGTGGTCTTCGGGGACGGGGGAGCGGAGCATCGTCCAGTAGTCCACGAGTCGCCATGGGCAACTGATCCACGCGCGGCCGGACTCGTTGCGGTAGTAGCCGTGCCGCCGTGCCGCCGTGCCGCCAGACCGTCTTGTCGAGTGCCTCGTCGACTCTGCGGTTGTACTCGTCCGTCACGTCGCGCCTGGGCTCCATGGCGGAACGGGAGTTCTCGATGAGGTACTGCAGGCACTCGATGACGTAATGGACGTGCCCTTCGCTGACGGAGTTGTGCCCGCCGCCGTGGTTCGGGGCGGAGTTCGGGCCCGCCGTGACGAAGAAGTTAGGGAAACCGGGGACGGTGATGCCGAGATGGGCGCGCGGGTCGTTTCCGGCCCACTCGTCGGCGAGCTTCCGCCCGTCCCGGCCGATCACATCCATGAACGAAAGGAATTCGAGCTTGAATCCGGTCGCGAAGACGATGACGTCCGCCTTGATGAACTCGTTCTCGGTGGTCGTCACGCCGTTCGGTTCGATGCGCAGGAACGAGGCGCGGTGCAGGGAGACGTTGGCGCGGGCCAGGGCCGCGAGGAAGCCCGGGTCTTTGACGATGCGCTTGGCGTACGGCGGGAAGTCGGGAGTGAGGGCCGCTCGGATGTCCGGCCGGTCGGGGAAGGTGCGCTCCAGGTGGTCCAGGCATGCACGCAGGACGATGTCGTTGGCGGCGGAGACGGACGGACGATCCGCGCCCCATTCGGGATCGATACGCGGTTTGTCCCAGCCCTTGTCACCGGCGTACCAGTACGTCTTCACACGGAACCACTGCTGGTAGTAGGGGATGTTGGCCATGGCCCAGCGCGCGGCCTCGGGTACGGCCTTGTCCACCATGGGTTCGGCCACCATCCAGTGGGGCTGGCGGAACACGACGTGGAGGTCTCCGACCTTGTCGGCCAGACTCGCAGCGACCTGGACGGCCGTGCAGCCGGTGCCCAGCATGACGACCCGCTTGCCCGTCAGGTCCACGTCCGGATCCCACTCGGCCGTGTGCATGACAGTGCCCTCAAAGGAGTCCCGGCCTTCGATGTCGGGCTCCGAGGGCGCGTTGAGCATGCCCGTGGCGGTCACGACCGCGTTCGCTTCGTACACCTGGACGGAGTCGTCGGCGGCCTGGACCGTTACCCGCCAGCGGCAGGACTCCCCGTCCCATTCGCAGCTCAGGACCTTCGTCCGGAACGCGATGTTGCGGCGGAGGCCGTACTTGTCGACGACGTGCCGCATGTAGTCCAGGTACTCGGGTCCGGTCGGGTAGTACATCGACCAGTCCGGGTTCAGTTCGAAGGAGTAGGAGTAGAAATGGCTGGGGGTGTCGACGGCCGCGCCGGGGTAGACGTTGCGCGACCAGGTGCCGCCGATGTCGTCGCGCTCTTCGAAGATCAAGTAGTCGAAACCGGCCTCGGCCAGTTTCACGCCGGCGTTCAGCCCGACCATTCCCGCGCCGATGACGATGACGCGGAAGCCCTCCGGCGGGGTCTTCGTGACGGGCACGTGCCGCCGGGCAGGCTCGAAGCCGCACATTTCTCGCAGGTGCGCAGCGAACTCCTCCCCTACGGCGTCGTCCACGCACACTTCGGCCATGCGCCGGAAGAGGTCGTCGTCGGGCACGGTCAGCCGAGGCGCCATTCCGCCTTCCAGGAGCGCGAGCGCCCGTTCGCGGACCGCGGCCGCGACCGCCTCCGGGTACCGGCCGGCGACGGCCGGAGTCTCGCCGCGCTCGGTGTCGAGCATGGCCTGGAACTCCGGCAGCAGTGAGGTGTCGCCGGTGGTGTGGACCAGGGCCATCAAAAGCGGGCCGGGTTCGGCGGCGGCCACGGCCTCCCGCAGGCGATCGCGATCCACGTCCGGCACCGGCCCCACGACGTAGGTGGGTTCGGTCGGTGAGACAACGGTCATGGGCACCGGTTCCTTCATTATTCGGCGAGCGCGCGTGCGCCACCGGCGTCGCGGTATGCGCTGGGGCGCTGACCATCAGGAAAACGCTTGCGAGCGCACCTGTGCAGCACTGTCGCCCAGTGAGTGGAACACTTCGTCCGGGCGCTCCCCGAAAGGCTTCTATCCCTTGGTGAATTGCACAAGAAATCCCATTCCCAGATTTGCCCCGGGGCTGGAAGCCCTGCTCGGATCAGACGAGCACGCGTCGGCGGGCCAGGCGCCAGCCCGCGCCTTCCCGATGCAGGTCGTCGTGGTACTGCCCGAATGCGAGCAGCCGGCCGGCGCCGTCCTCGCCCCTGCCGATCAGGGTCCAGTAGCAGCGGGACCGTGCCGAATCGGGCCCGTCGAAGTCGACCTCGACGTTCGTGATCACGTGCCGGGTCCCGGATGCGGGCCCGGCCAGGCCCTTCTCGCGGTAGCCGGTCAGCGCCCGGGTGATCTCCGCCGGTCCCTGGAAGGTGCTGTCATGGGTCTCCCACGTGCCGTCCGTGGTGAACAGCGCTCCCGCCTCGGCGGGGTCCCCCTCGTCGGCGAGGAAGGCGAAGCGGGACAGCAGGTCGGAGATCTCGGTGTGGTCGTCGGCGCGGCCGGTTCGGTTCGGCACTGTGCTCAGTTCTCCTTCTTGAGGTCGGCGGCGACCGCTCGGACCGCTTCGGCGATGGGGACGAACGGGTGCCCGGACGGCTCGAACGGGCCCTCGTGCATGCGGTTGTGGCAGATCGACACGGCGAGGCCGGTGTCGAGTTCCGCCCAGGAGATCGACCCGCCCGCTCCGGGGTGGTGCAGGATGCGCGGGTCCGGGCCGACGGCGGGGTTCGCCGCCGGGCTGGAGCCGCCCAGCCAGTAGCCGAACGCGCTCACGTGCGCGACGCCGCCGAGGTACCGGTCGGGGACGCCGGCCTCGTCGCGCGGTTCGGTGAAACCGTCCACCCGGTCCGCGGGCAGGAGCCGGACGCCGTCCAGCTCGCCGTGCCCGGCGAGCATCGCGAAGAACCGGGCGAAGGACCGCGCGTCGCCGATCGCGCCGGCACCCGGGTTGACCGTCCGCCGCGCCAGTTCGGTGCCGTAGACCGTCGAGCCGGGGAAGACCTGGCGCGGCATGCCGCGCAGGTTCGGCCGGCGCGTCGGGCCCCGGATCGCCGCCGATCAGGCGGGCGACCCGTGCGTCCTCCGACGCCGGCAGCGGCAGGAAGAGGTCGGTGATGCCGAGGGGTTCGGTGATCTCCTCGCGGATCAGCGCGTCGATGGTCCGGTCCGCCGGGTCGGCGCGCCGCGCGATCTCCCCGACGATCCAGCCCCAGATCAGCGCGTGGTAGGCGTTGGTGCGGCCGGGCTCGAACGCCGGCTCCAGGTCGGCGATGGCGCGGACCATCCAGTCCCAGTCGGCCTGCCTCTCGGGCGTGACCGCTTCGGGCATCCACGGGATGCCCGCGCGATGGCTGAGCACGTCCCGGACGGTGGTGGCCTCCTTGCCGTTGCGGGCGAACTCCGGCCAGTACCGCCCGACCGGCGAGCGGTACTCGACCAGTCCGCGTGCGGCCAGGATGTGCAGCGCCGTCGCGGTGACGGCCTTGGTCACCGAGAAGACGTTGAACAGGGTCGAACCGTCGACCTCGCGACCGGTCTCAGGGTCGGCGGACCCGGCCCACGCGTCGACGATCAGCTCGCCGTCCAGGTAGGCGGCGACCTGGACACCCTCCTCACCGAGTTCGCGCGCCCGGTCGAGGGCCTTGGCGATCCTCGGATCCTGTGCTGGTGCGGCACCCATGCTGTGCCCCTTTCTCAGTGGAGGACGGCGGCGGGCGGGCAGGAGCACGCCCGCCAAAGGTCAGGTGGTGCGATCGGCCGTCAGGACGTCGAACATCTCCCGCGGGTCCTGCGGCTCGGTGCGCCGCGTGAGATGGTCCGCGCGCGCTCGCAGCGCGTCCGCTCCGCGCGCGTCGTCGGAGAACACCCAGAAGTGGCCGGCCGCGATCTGGTCGAGCATGTGCCGGGCGGCGGCGACCGGGTCGAGCCCGCTCGCGACGTTGGCCTCCTGCATCCAGGTGAAGAGGCGCTCCGAGTCGGGGTCCCCGGCCGGCGCCGCCTGCTGTGCGTCGACGAAGATGCGGCTGCGCACCGAGTGCGGCAGGACGGCGCAGACCTGGACGGGCGCTTCGGCCACCCGCAGTTCCTGATGCAGGCATTCGGTCATCGCGAGGACGGCGTGCTTGCTGACGATGTAGGGGGCCTGGAACGGCACGGTCCGCACCCCGCCCACCGACGACAGGTTGGCCACGACGGCCGGGCGTCCGGCGGCGAGCATGCGCGGGACGAACGAACGCACGCAGTGGTACACCCCGTCGACGTTGACGGACATGACCTGCCGCCAGCGCGCGACGGGGACGTCCCACAGGCGCCCGGCCGTCTCGATCCCGGCGTTGTTGATCAGCAGTTCCAGAGAGCCGAACTCGGCGAAGACGTGCGCCGCCATCCGCTCGACGGCCTCGTCGTCGGTGACGTCCACCTCGTAGGGGACGGCATGGCCGCCCGCGTCGCAGAGGTCGTCCGCGACGGCCTCGGCCCGGGAGCGGTCGACGTCCGCGACGACGACCCGCGTTCCGAGCGCGGCCAGATGGCGGACGAAGCCCTCTCCGATGCCGGCGCCGCCGCCCGTCACCAGCGCCGTTCCGTTCCCGAACCGCTCGGCTGCACTCGCCATACGTCCTCCTGCGGGCTTTCCGGTGTCGCGGCGCCCGGATCACCCGGCCGCGCACCGGCCCACCGTGGCCGATCGCACCGGACGGTGTGGAGCGCGTCTCCCACTGGGCGGACGGTTCATCCCGATGTTCCGGTCGGTGGACACCGCCTGCGCGGCGATTACGCTGGTTACCTAAGCTCGGATCCGCGTTCACGATGCACGACAGGAGAGGGGACCCGGTGTGAAGACCCCGGTGCGGCGGACGCTGACCGAGCGCCGGTCCGATGAGCTGCGGATGTCCGTGGCGGTGGCGGCGCGGGACCTGTTCGTGCTCGACGGCGGGACCGGGCCCACGGTCGACGACATATGCCGGCGGGCCGGAATCTCCCAGCGGACCTTCTACCGGCACTTCGCCGTCAAGGAGGACGTCGTCGTGCCGCTGTTCGAGCGCGCGGCAGAGCTGATCACCGAGGCGCTGGAGGCGGCGCCCGACGGCGGCGACGTCGTCACCGACCTGGCCCGGGCGTTCTGCTGGGGCGTGTTCGAGGAGAGCGGCCCCGGCGAGACATGGAGCGGGTTCCTCTCCGTGCTGATGGACTCGTCGGAGTACCGGCTCCGCTGGCACGCGATCGACGAACCGCTGACGAAACCGGTCTCCGCGTTCCTGCGGCGCCGCGGACTGGGCAGTGATGGGCAGTTCGAGTGCGTCCTGCAGGCGGGGCTCATCCTGCAGGGCGTCCGGCTCGCCTACCACCACTGGATCCGCACGGACACCTCCCAGGATCTGGACAAGCTGCTGGAACAGGCGCTGACGACCGTGGTGTCGGCCTGGGACGGGATCGATCAGCCGCGCTGAGAGGCGTCCGCGGATCGCGGGGCCCCCACCCGGAGGACGGTCCTGGAGCGGCTCCCGCCTCGGCCCCCGACCGCGGCCGCCCAGATGTCGGCCGCGGTGCCGCGGAGGGAGCCACCGAGCCGCTCCGGTTTCAGCACGCTGATCGGTCCGGTGATCGACAGCGCCGCCGTGGCGCGGTCGGTCGGGCCGATCGCGGCGGCGATCGAGGCGAATCCGGGGACCGTGCCGTGCGCGTCCACGGCGACGCCGTAGTCGCGGATCTTGTCCAACTCCCGTTCGAGTTCGGCGAGGGACCGCGGCCCGTAGGCGGTGGGCGGGGCCGCCAACTCGGTGTCGGGCCGGTCCACCGGAGCGAGTCCGGCGAGCAGGCTGCGGCCGGCCGCCGTGTGCTGGGCGGGCTGGCGGGCGCCGACCTGCCAGCACTCGCGATCGTCCGGACGCCCGCCGATCCGCTCGATGTGCAGGATGTCGGCCTCGCGCAGGACGCTCAGGTGAATCAGGAGGCCCGTGCGCAGGTGCAGTTCCTGCATGAAGGGGACGGCGACGCGGCGGATCCCGTCCCCCCGGACGACCAGCGAGCCGAGTTCGAAGATGCGCAGCCCGAGCCCGTACTCGTATCCGTGTCGCTCCACCCAGCCCAGCTCGACGAGCCGCTGCAGGATCCGGTGCGCCGACGATCGAGGCAGGCTCGACCTCCGGGAGATCTGGGCCAGCGTCAGCCGCCGCGAGCCGTCGAACACCCCGAGGAGCGACGAGACGCGGTCGATCATCGCCGCCGGCGCCTGTTCCGCCCGCGATGAGGTCATGGCACCTCCCAGCGCGCATGCTTTGGCAGTTTCTGCTGACATGGCAGATTCTGTCATGAGGGAGTGATGTTATTCACTGTTCACACAGCTGTAAAGGGCATGCGAGCACGCGATGTCGCCTGGTGGCCCGGGCACTGGCCCGGCCGACGAGCGGTTCTCCCGTCCCGCGGTCGGCGCGGTGCTTCCGGGGCTCCTCGGCGGCGAATGCCTCCGGCCACGGAACCTCCCGCCCACTGGGAGGTTCCATGGCCGCCCGCCCCGCCGCGACCTAGCGTCGTTCTCCAGGAGATGCACGTGACGACCGGACGGTGCTCGCACCGCATTCCCGCCCTGTCCGGCTCCGCCGGGCCCTGATCCTGGAGTTCTCCCGTGACCACATCCCGGCAAACCCCGGACGACGAGGTCCGCGTGATCGAGGCGGCCGCGCCGCCGACCAGGCACGTGCGCGGCCGGCTGGCGCTGTGACCGATATCGGGGCCTGCACGGTGACGGTCCTCGACGTCATCGAGGAGACCCGGGACGCCCGGTCGCTGGTGCTCGAAGCGCCCGAGGATGTGCGCGACCGGTTCGGCTACCGGCCGGGCCAGTTTCTGACGTTGCGGATACCGGCCGCCGGAGGTTCCGGAACCGCCCGCTGCTACTCGCTGTCCAGCGCACCGGGCGTGGATCCGCACATGAAGATCACGGTGAAGCGGGTCTCCGGCGGCACCGGGTCGAACTGGATCTGCGACCACGTCCGCCCGGGCGACACCCTCCAGGTGCTGCCCCCGGCGGGCCTGTTCACGCCGGAGCGGCTGGACGGCCGCCTCTTCCTCTTCGCCGGCGGCAGCGGCATCACCCCGGTGATGTCCATCATCAAGGCCGTGCTGGCGCGCCCCGAGGGGAGCGCGGTGCTGTGCTACGCCAACCGCGACGAGTCGTCGGTGATCTTCGCCGCCGAACTGCGCCGGCTGGTGGAGCGCCATCCCGGGCGGCTCCAGGTCGTCCACTGGCTGGAAAGCGTCCAAGGGCTGCCCACTGCCGCCGCCCTGGCCGCTCTCGCCGCCCCGCACGCGGACCGGGACGCCGCGCTCGTCTGCGGTCCGGAACCGTTCATGGACGCGGTCGCGGACGCGATGCGAGACGTCGGCCTGCCACGGGAAAGAGTGATCGTGGAGCGCTTCCATTCGCTCACCGGCGACCCGTTCGCCGAGCCCGAGCCGCTTCCCGCGGCGTCCGGCGGCGATGCCGGAGCACGGGTCACGGTCACTCTCGACGGCGAGCGGCACTCCCTCCCCTGGCCGTCCGGGACTCCGTTGCTCGACGTCCTGCTGGCCAATGGCATCAGGGCGCCGTTCTCCTGCCGGGAGGGCGCCTGCAGCGCCTGCGCCTGCCAGGTCGTGTCCGGCGAGGTGAAGATGCTGCGCAACGACGTCCTCGAAGAAGAGGACCTCGCGGAGGGCTGGGTCCTGGGCTGCCAGTCGCTGCCGGTGACCGAGGACGTCGAAGTCACCTACGACTGAACGGGGCCGGCCGGCCCTGCCGGGGAAATCCGAACAAGGGCTCGGCGGCATGCCGCCGAGCCCTTCTTCCAGGGGAGCGGTCCGCTACCGCGTCGGGACGGGCCGGGCCGCGGCGTGGCGGGCCGCGACGTAACCGAAGGCGATCGCGGGACCGATCGTCGCGCCGGCTCCGGCGTACTCGTTGCCCATCACCGAGGCGGAAGCGTTGCCGGTGGTGTAGAGACCTTCGACGGCACTGCCGTCGGCGCGCACGACGCGGGCGTGCTCGTCGGTGACGAGGCCGCCCTTGGTGCCCAGGTCGCCGGCCTCGATGCGGACCGCGTAGTAGGGGCCGCCGCCGATCTCGTCGAGGTTCGGGTTCGGCAGCGTCGGGTCGCCGTAGTAGTGGTCGTAGGCGCTGTCGCCGCGGCCGAAGTCCTCGTCGCGGCCGTTGCGGGCGAAACCGTTGAAGCGCCGCACCGTGGCCTTAAGCGCGTCCGCCGGCACGCCGATGCGGCGGGCGAGTTCGCCGAGGTCGCCGGCCTTGGTGACCAGGCCGCTGGTGTACCAGTCACGAGGGAACGGCCGCCCCGGCATGATTCCGGCGAAGTGGTAGCGGCTGCGCGCCTTCGCGTCGAAGATCTCGTACGCGGGGACGTGGCCCCCCTCCAGCTGCGTGTGCACGAAGTTCACGTAGGGCGCCGCCTCGTTCGTGAACCGCTCGCCCTTCTGGTCCACGATCACCATCCGGGGGATGCAGCGTTCGGTGACCAGTGGGAAGACCGAGCCGCCGGGCAGTCGGACGGAGGGCATCCACCACGCGTCCTCCATGAGGTCCAGCGCGGCTCCGGCCCGATGGCCGATGCGGATGCCGTCACCGACGTTGCTGCGCGCCCCCGCGCTGAAGTCCTCCCGGCCGAGTTCCGGGAGATGCTCCTTGCGCAGCTCGGAGTCGTGGTCGAAGCCGCCGGTGGCGATGACGACACCGCACCTGGCCCGCACGCGCAGGGGGCGGCCCTCGCGTTCGATCACGGCGCCGATCACGCGGCCGTCCTCGACGACCAGGTCGTTGAGCGGCGTGTTCAGCCACAGGGGGATCCGCAGGTCCTGCATCGTCAGCCGCAGCCGGACGACGAGCGAGGCGCCGAGGGTCTTCATGTGGCGGCGCCGCACGAGATTGCTCAGCACCCGCCAGGCGGCGACGCGCAGCATCCACTTGCCGGACCAGGTGCGCCGGAACATCAGCAGCTGCCGCCCCTCGTATCCGGTGAACCACAGGCCCATCGGGGACGGCAGCTCCGCCTCCAGCAGGAACTCCTCGTCGGCGCCGAGCCGCCGCGCGTCGATCGGCCGCGGCTCGATGGTCCGTCCGAGGGGCTGCCCGCCCGGCGCCTCCGGGTGGTAGTCGGAGTAGCCGGGACACCAGCTGAAGTCCATGTGCCGGCTGACCCGGTGGAGCATCTCCATCGCCGCGGGGCCCTGGGCCACGTAGGCGTCCAGCCGGGCGGCGGGCACGCGGTCCCCGATGATCGCCCGCAGGTACCGGCGGACCTCCTCGGGGTCGTCCTCGCGGCCCAGCCGCTTCAGCGTGGGGTTGTTAGGGATCCAGATCCCGCCGCCGGACAGGGCGGTCGATCCGCCGTAGCGGGGCGCCTTCTCGATGACGAGCGCGGACAGTCCCGCGTCGTGGGCGGCGATGGCGCCGGCCATCCCGCCGGCGCCGCTGCCGGCCAGCAGGATGTCGACCTCGTGGTCCCAGCCCGGGGGACTGGACGTCATGGGGTGCCTCCGATCGGGCATCGCGAAGAATCCGGCTCACCATCGATTCTTCGCAGGTGGGAAAGCTCGGACGATGCGCTCTCCCGACCATTGGAACGCCGTCAGAACCAGTCGGTCAGCCGTGGCCAGGTGGCCCACGCGTCCAGCGCTCCGCTCGGCCAGCCGCCGGCGCCGGCGCGCTCGGCGGTGCGCGGGCGGTCCTGCACCGGAGGGGCGCCGGCCGCACGCCAGATCCGTTGCGCCGCGTGCTGCACCGCCGGGGTGAGCCGGCCGAAGTCCAGCCGGCGGATCGGTCCGCACACCGACAGCGCCGCCACCGGAGCACCGGGCCCGCGCACGGCCGCGGCGACGCAGCCCACACCCCGGACCGCCTCCTCCCGGTCGAAGGCCGCCCCGCTCTCGCGCACCCGCCGCAATTCGCGCCGGAACCTTCCCGGATCGGTGACCGTGAACGGTGTCCGCGCCCGCAGTCCGGCGTCGACGACCCGCTGCACGGCATCGTCGTCGGCGTACGCGAGCAGCGCCTTCCCGACGGCGGTGCAGTAGGCCGGGGCGCGGCCGCCCGTCCGCGAGGGCAGGTCCGTGCCGCGCGGAGCGCCGATCTTCTCCAGGTAGACGATCTCCGTGCCGTCCAGGACGGCGAGGTGCACGACGCTGCGGCTGGCGGTGGCCAGCTGATGCATGAAGGGCGTCGCGGCGTCGCGGATCCGGTCCTGCTGGAGTACCAGCGACCCGAGTTCGAGCATGCGGAGCCCGAGCCGGTACCGGTTCCCCTCCCGGACCAGCCAGCGGACGGCCACCAGCCGCTCGAGGATGCGGTGGACGGATGAGCGCGGCAGGGCGGTCCGCCGCACCACCTCGGCGAGCGACAGGTGGGCCGGGCCGTCGAAGGCGTCGATGACGCGCACCACACGGTCGATCATGGACGCCGGAGTCGCGCTGCCGGTTCTCATCCGGTCCGCCCCCTCATCCCTCGCCGTGCCGCGCACCGTCCCGTTCGCGGCGGCCATCAGGACATCCGCTGCAGGATCAGTGCCATGCCCTGGCCGCCCGCCGCGCACATGGTGACGGCGCCGAACTCCCCGTCGCGTCGGCGCAGCCCGTTGACCAGCGTGGTGATCATGCGTGCCCCGGTCATGCCGAACGGATGGCCGAGCGCGATCGCACCGCCGTGCGGGTTGACCGCGTCCAGGTCCAGGCCGAGGTCGTCGCAGACGGGGAGCACCTGCGCGGCGAACGCCTCGTTGATCTCGACGAGATCGAGGTCGGACGCGTGCAAGGCGGCGTGGCCGAACGCCCGGTGCATCGCCTCCACCGGGCCGAGTCCCATGATCTCCGGGGAGAGGGCCGACACGCCCGTGGACACGATCCGGGCGAGCGGTGCCAGGCCGAGGTCGCGGGCCCGCTCGGCGGACATGATCACGAGCGCGGCGGCACCGTCGTTCAGCGGGCAGCAGTTCGCCGCGGTGACCGTTCCGTCCGGGCGGAACACCGGGGCGAGCTTCGCCACCGACTCGACGGTGACTCCCGGACGCGGGCAGTCGTCACGGGCGACGACCGTGCCGCCGGGAAGGGTGACGGGCGTGATGTCGGTGTCGAAGAAACCGTCGGCGATCGCCTTCTCGGCCAGGTTCTGGCTGCGGACGGCGAATTCGTCCTGACGCTCACGGCTCACACCGCGCAGCTCCGCGACGTTCTCCGCCGTCTGCCCCATGGCGATGTAGGGGTCGGGGAGTTCGCCGCTGCCGCGCGGATCCGTCCACGGCGGTGCGCCGGCCGCGGACCGGGCCTCGGTCCGGGCCGCCGCGTCGGCGTACCGGGGGTTGCGGGTGCCGTCCATCCCGTCCGCCTTGCCCCGGCCGAACCGGGAGACGCACTCCACGCCGGCGGCCACGAAGGCGTGCCCCTCGCGCGACCTGATCGCGTGCAGGGCCATCCGCGTCGCCTGCAAGCTCGATGCGCAGTACCGCTGCACGACGGCGCCGGGGACCTCGTCGAGCCCCGCGCCGACGGCGGCCTGCCGGGCGATGTTGTACCCCTGTTCACCGGCCGGCTGAGCACATCCGACCACCAGGTCGTCGAGGGACGCGGGATCCAAGGCCGGGATCTGGGCGAGTGCGGCGGCGAGCATCTGGCCAAGAAGATCGTCGGCCCGCATGTCCTTCAGCGAACCCTTGACCGCCCGGCCTATCGGCGACCGGGCCATGGCGACGATGACGGCGTCGGACATGACTACCTCCTTGGAAGAACTTGCGAGGGCCCAACGGGGCTTCCGGCGCCGTAGACGGGCTCCGGGTCGGGGGAGCGGTCGATGAGGCCGCGCAGCGCGGCCCCGACACCGGCGGCGTCCCACCGGTGGTCGAGTGCGGCGGCCGGACCGTGCCGCCAGCCGTCCTCCAGGCAGATCCGGCCGCCCTCGACCTCGATCACCCGGCCGGTCACGTCCGCGGACTCCTCCGCCGCGAGCCAGGCCACGACCGGTGAGACGTTCTCGGGGGCCATGGCATCGAACCCGGTGCCGGACGCGGCCATCTTCTCGGCGAACGCGGTCTCGGTCATCCGGGTGCGCGCCGACGGGGCGAGCGCGTTGGCGGTGACGCCGTACCGGCCGAGTTCCTCCGCCGCGACCAGGGTGAGCGCGGCGATCCCGGCCTTGGCCGCACTGTAGGCCGCCTGGCCGACACTGCCCTGCAGACCCGCGCCGGACGTTGTGGCGATGACGCGCGCGCTGCGGGCCCTCCCGGCCTTGGACTCGGTACGCCAGTACTCGGCCGCGTGCCGCAGGGTGGCGAAGTGCCCCTTGAGGTGCACGCGGACGACGGCGTCCCACTCCTCCTCGGAGGTGTTGACCAGCATCCGGTCGCGCAGGAAGCCGGCGTTGGCGACGAGAACGTCCAGCCCGCCGAATGTGTCGATCGCCTGCCGGACGAGCCGGCGGGCGCCGCCGAAGTCGGCGACGTCCTCACCGTTGGCGACCGCCTCCCCGCCCAGTGCCCGGATCTCCTGAACGACCTCCAGGGCGGGACCCGTCGAGCGCCCGCCGCCGTCGAGCTCGGCCCCCAGGTCGTTGACGACCACCCGGGCGCCCTGCCGGGCGAGTTCGAGCGCGTGCGCCCGTCCCAGCCCGCGACCGGCGCCCGTGACGACGGCGATCCTGCCGGTGCATATTCCGCTCACGATCTCTCCTCATCAGGGGGCGCGCCGGCGATCGCTCGCGTGCCCGGGTGGTGGGTACACCGCGATGCTAAGTTACCTAACAAACATTTGGCCAACAAGCGTGCCCGCAGGTCGGCGCACAGAGAGGGGCGGAACATGACCATCACGTCGGTCGCGCAGGGCGGCATCCGCGTCATCACGATGGACTTCCCGCCGGTCAACGCACTGCCGGTGGCGGGCTGGCGCGACCTGGCCGCCGCCGTGGCCGAGGCGGGCCGAGCCGAGGACGCACGGGTCGTCGTGCTCCGGGCCGAGGGGCGCGGATTCAACGCCGGGGTGGATATCAAGGAACTGCAGCGGACGCCCGGTTTCGAGGCGCTCGTGGGAGTCAACCGGCAGTGCTACGCGGCGTTCAAGGCCATCTACGAGTGCGCGGTCCCGGTCGTCGCCGCGGTCCACGGCTTCTGCCTCGGCGGCGGCGTCGGCCTGGTCGGCAACGCCGACACCATCGTCGCCTCCGAGGACGCCTACTTCGGGGTGCCCGAGGTCGACCGCGGAGCGCTGGGCGCCGCCACGCACCTCGCCCGGCTGGTGCCCGTCCACCTGCTGCGCACGCTGTACTACACGAGCCGGACGATCCCGGCCCGCCAGCTTCTGCAGTACGGGTCGGTCCTGGACGTGGTGCCGCGCGACCGGCTCGACGACACGGCCATCGCGGTGGCCGAGGAGATCGCCGCGAAGGACACGACCGTCGTCCGGGCGGCGAAAGAGGCGCTGAACGGCATCGACCCCGTGGACGTCAACCGCTCCTACCGGTTCGAGCAGGGCTTCACGTTCGAGCTCTCCCTCGCCGGTGTGGCCGACCGGCACCGGGACGCCTTCGTCTCCACCGGCGAGCCGCTGAAGGGCGACCAAGCGCACTCCTGACGCGGGAGCGGGCTCCGCTGCGGAGGGCAGGGCCCGGTACTCCCCTTGACGATGTGATCCGGATCATCCTAGCCTGCCAAGGCTAACAAATGTTTGTTTTAGCGGAGCGGTGGGAGAGGACGAAAGTTGGCGTTGACGATCGATCTCGCAGGCCGCATCGTCCTGGTCACGGGCGGCACGCGCGGAGTGGGGGCGGGAATCGCCCGGACCTTCATGCAGGCCGGGGCGACCGTGGAGGTCCAGTACGCGCCGGGGGTCGAGATGCTCCGCGGAACGGCGCCCTGAGGACCGGCGCGGTCCGGGCGCGGGCCTCAGCCGTCGGCCGGCCGGCCGACGTCCCGGCCCGCGGCGGCCCGCAGTTCCGACTTGAGGATCTTGCCGGCCGCATTGCGCGGCAGGCTCCCGGTGAGGACGATCTCGCGGGGCGCCTTGAAGCCGGCGAGCCGGGACCGGCAGTGCGCGATGAGTTCGCCGGGATCGGGCGCCGACCCCGGACGAGCCACGACGTGCGCGACCGCGACGGACCCCATGCGCGCGTCGGGGCGGCCCACGACGGCGGCCTCCGCGACGTCGGGATGCGCGGCCAGCACGCCCTCCACCTCGGCCGGGTAGACGTTGAACCCGCCGACCGTGAACATGTCCTTCAGCCGGTCGGTGATCTTGAGGCAGCCGTGCTCGTCCAGGCGCCCGACGTCGCCGGTGCGCAGCCAGCCGTCCTCGTCGACCGCGGCGCGGGTGGCCTCCTCGTCCTCGAAGTAGCCGAGCATGGTGTTGCGCCCGCGGACCAGGATCTCGCCGTCCTCCCCGCGCGGCACCTCGGCGCCGTCACCGCCCACCAGGCGGAGCTCCACCCCCGGGACCGGCGGGCCGGTCGTCTCGGCGACGTGCCGCGGGTCCTCGTTCGGCCGGGACTGGGTGACCATCATGCACTCCGTCAGCCCGTAGGCCTGCGCCACCTGGGCGAACCCGAGCTCCTCTCGCATCCGGGTGAAGAGGGTCTCCGGGACGGTGGCCGCGCCGGCGGTGGCGAAGCGCAGCGAGGAGAGGTCGTGGTCCTTGAGGCGGGGATGCGCCAGCAGGGACAGGAACAGGGTCGGCGTCCCGGGCAGCACGGTGATGCGCTCCCGCTCGATCAGTTCCAGCAGGCGGTCGCCGTCGAAGACGGGCACGGGGTGGACGGCCGCGCCGGCGGTGAGGGACGTGATCACCCCGGCCTTGTACCCGAACCCGTGGAAGAAGGGGTTGACCACCGCGTAGCGGTCGTCGGGGGACAGGCCAGCGCCTGCGGCCCAGATTCGGGCGACGTCGACCGTCTGGCGGTGGGCGCTCATCACGCCCTTCGGCCGGCCGGTCGTGCCCGAGGTGTACAGGATGTCGCACAGGTCGTCCGGCCCCACCCGGTCGGCGGCCTCCCGGGCGTCCTCCGCCGGGACCTCGTCCCCGCCGGCAAGGAAGTCCGACCAGGACAGCGCACCGGCGGGCACCTGGCCGGCGGGCACGTCGATGACGGTGCGCAGGTGCGGCAGACCGGGGACGGCTCCCGCGCCGCGCGGGACGTCGGCTTCGGCGGCCGCCCTCCGCAGCATGCCGATGAGGTCGAGGTCCAGGAAGCCGTTCGAGACGACCAGTGCGCAGGCGCGGGACCGTGCCAGGATCGCGGTGGCCTCATGGCCTCGGTAGCGTGTGTTCATCGGCACGACGACCGCGCCGATGGACTGCGCGCCGAGCATCGCGACGATGAACTCGTACCGGTTCGGCATCCAGACGGCCACGCGGTCGCCCGGCCGTACACCGAGCCGCAGGAAGGCGCGGGCGGCGCGTTCGGCGAGCCCGGCGAGGTCCTGGTAGCTCAACCGGACGTCTCCGTCCGCGACGGCAAGGCGGGCACCATGGTCGCGCACGGCATCGCGCAGCATTCCGGGCATGGTCGTCGACGGGGGCAGGGCGTGCATGTCACTCCAGGGAACGGGGCGGGTTCGGAGTCGGCACGAGCCGTGCGCGACACTGGACGGGGCAAGCGAACAAACAGTTGGTCAAGTTGAGGAGACGGACATGGCAGTGGCGAGGGCCGGCGGCCGACCACCGAAGAAGGAGGCGGTCCGGGCGGACGGCGTCGGCAGGCGCGCGCGCCTGCTGGCCGTTGCGGCCGAGCTCTTCGCCACACAGGGGTACGCCGGGACGACGGTCCGCGACATCGCCGACAAGTCCGGGATACTGCCCGGGAGCATCTACCACCACTTCAGCTCCAAGGAGGACATGCTCGACGTGATCCTCCGGGACTTCCTCACCCGCCTGTACGAGGGGTTCTCGGAGATCGAACGGCAGGGCGACGACCCGCGCGAGGCGCTCAGCAAGCTGATCCGCGTGTCCTTCGCCTGGATCGCCGAGGCGCCTCACGCGGTGGCCGTGTACCAGAACGAGAGCGACAACCTGATCGGGCAGGAGGGGTTCGAGTACGTCGCCGACTACAGCCTGAAGGTCGAGCAGATCTGGCTGCGGGTGCTCACCGCGGGCCAGACGTCCGGCGTCTTCCGGCCGGACCTCGACATCAAAGTGTCCTACCTGTTCGTCCGCGACTCCATCTGGTCCGCCGTGCGCTGGTACCGGACCGGAGGGCAGCTGACGCCCGAGAGCGTCGCCGACGAGTTCCTCGCGCTGGCGTTCCACGGGCTGCTCTAGGGACGTCCGCCGCCCCCGCTCAACCGGCGACTTCGCGGGTACGCACCGACGAAGGGTCGATCACTTCGCGGATCAGCCGCAGCTCCTCCGGCGTGGGCGAGCGGGTCTCGGCCGCGTCCGTCCCGTCGATGGCGAAGCCGGTGCTCCGCTGGACCTCTTCGACGGTGACGCCCGGGTGGACCGACCTGATGCGCAGCGTCCCGTCGAGCGCGTAGTCCAGTACGGCGAGGTCGGTGATGACGACGCCGAGATCGTGGAACCTCAGTGCCGCGCCCCCGGCCTCCCGGGCGCGGTCGTTGCCCACTCCGGACACGATGTCGACGCGCTCGACGAAGACCTTGGGGGAGTGGCGGGCCACCCAGTAGTTCGTCCGGTGGTTCACGGTGTTGCCGGGCGCCCCGCGCACGCCGATCAGCTGCCGCTTCGGCCGGCGCCAGTCGCCGATCGCCGAGATGTTCTGGTTGCCGTACCGGTCGAGCTGGCTGGCCCCCATCATGCTCTGGCGGCGGCCCGACTGCAGGACGTCGAAGACACCGCGGAACGGCACCCACGCCTCGATGACGCCGCCGGCCGCGGCGGTCCGCCCGAGGGGCGGGGGCTCGGCCATGAAGAACGCCTCCCCGTCGGACAGCACCAGGTCCGGGGAGTGGGTCAGCCGGGCGAGGCGGGCGCCGAGGACGGGCACGGTGCCCACCGCATGCGCCAGCACCTCCCCGGCGTCGCGCCAGGAGTCGGACGCGGCGGCGACGCACACCTCGGCTCGGGTGAACTCCATGGTCAGGCACTCCTCTCGTCGGCGCCGGCCGTCGCTCGGCCGGCGATCGCGGCGCGGTAGCCGGCCTCATCGCCGCGCAGGTAGGTCTCCTCGAACCTCCGCCAGGCGTCCGGGTCCTTAGCGGCCGTGGCGTACTCCTTCTGGAACGCCTCGTCGCGCTCGTAGCCCGGGACGCAGGACGTGAAGTGGGCGCCGCGCGGCGCCTCGATCACGCCCGTGACGTACATGCGGCTGACCAGCAGCGACTGAATCGGAGCGCTGCGTCCGTCCTCGCCGGGCGCGAGCAGCCGCTCGGTGGGAACGACCTCCTCGCAGCTCAGGAAACAGCGGTCCGCGCCCATGGCGTAGAGGTCGTCGAAATAGGGGTCTGGGCCGAGATACTGTCCGTTGCCCGCGGCGTCCGCCCGGTTGAGGTGGATCAGCGCGACGTCCGTCCGCAAGGCGGGCATCGCGACGTACTCCTCGTCGCTGTACGGAGAGGCGACGGTCCGCAGATCCGGGTTCATGGCGAGGACGTCCGAGGCCAGGCCCGCCCGGGTCGGCAGGAAGTCCAGCCGCTGCGCCGCGGCCCGCAGCCCGGCCACGTACATGCCCTCGTCGTACTCGGCGATCTCCACCGCGCCGCTCTCGCGGGCCGCGCGGAAGTGCGGGTCGAGGGGGATGCTGTCCAGCGATACGAAGCCGTAGACCAGTTTGCGCACCTTCCCCGCCGCACAGAGCAGCCCGACGTCCGGACCGCCGAGGCTCACGACCGTGAGGTCGCGCACATCCGTCCGCAGCAGCGCGCGGACGAGCGCCATGGGCTTGCGGCGGGAGCCCCAGCCGCCGATGCCGATGGTCATCCCCGACTCGATCGTCCCGGCGAAGTCCTCCAGGGACATCGTCTTGTCCTTCAACGCGGTCGTTCCTCCTCGTGTCCGCGGCGCCGCGCCCTTGCCGGTGGGCGCCGTCTCACGCATACTCGTCGAGCCAGTAAAACAAACATTTGTTAGAGAAGGAAGTCCGCATGGCACAGCAGCCCGACCCGACCGCCCCGGCGTCCGGTGCGGACGCCGCGGAGAAGCGGCGCCACCCCGCACTGAGGACCCGGGCGACCGAGCTGTTCGGCGTCGAGTACCCGATCGTCCAGACCGGGATGGGATACGTCTCGGACGCCCGCCTCACCGCGGCGACCGCCGAGGCCGGAGGGCTCGGGATCCTCAGCGCCGGGCTGCTGTCCTACGAGGAGCTCTCCCAGGCCGTCGACACCGTGCGGTCGCTCACCGACCGGCCGTTCGGGGTCAACGTCCGCGCGGACCAGCCGGACGTGGTGAAGCGCGTCGACCTGCTGATCCGCAAGAAGGTGAAGGTCGCCTCCTTCGCGCTGGCCCCCCGCGAGGACCTGATCAAACGGTGCAAGGACGGCGGGCTGGTGGTGATGCCGTCCACCGGCGCGCGCCGGCACGTGGAGAAGGTGGCCGCCTGGGGCGCCGACGCCGTCATCGTGCAGGGCGGCGAGGGCGGCGGGCACACCGGCCAGGTTCCGACCAGCCTGCTGCTGCCCCAGGCCCGCGACGCCGCCGACATCGTCGTCCTCGGTGCGGGCGGCTACTTCGACGGCCGCGGGCTGGTGTCGGCGCTCGCCTACGGAGCCGACGGCATCGCGATGGGCACCCGCTTCCTGCTCACGACCGACTCCCCGGTGGCGCAGGAGGTCAAGGAGGAGTATCTCCGCCGCGGCGTCGACGACACGGTGCTCACCCTGCAGATCGACGGAGTGCCGCAGCGGGTCGTCCGCGGGCGCACCATCGACCGGCTGGAGCGCGGCACCGCCCCCGGCCGCCTGCTGCGGGCGGCCGGGAACGCCGTCGCCTTCCAGCGCATGTCCAGGACCTCCTGGAAGGACATCGTGCGCGAGGGGCTCGCCATGAAGCGCCATCACGGCCTGACCTGGAGCCAGGTCGTGATGGCGGCGAACGCGCCCATGCTCTACCGGACGGCGTTGCTGGACGGTCGTCCCGACATCGGTGTCATGGCCACGGGGCAGGTCGTCGGGCTCATCGACGACCTGCCGAGTTGCCGCGAGCTGATCACGCGCATCGTCGACGAGGCCGTCGACGTCCTGGAGCGGCTGGAGGGCGGCGGACGCTAGGACGGCGCTGGGGCGGCGGCCCCGGCGCCCGCGCGCGGCGTCCCCCGGTCCGCCGCCAGGAGCCGCCGGCGCTGCTCGTGCGGCTGCCCGAACAGCTGCGACGTGGCGTGTGCGCGTTTGAACAGCAGTTGCGCGTCGTGCTCCCAGGTGATGGCGATGCCGCCGTGCAACTGGACCGTCTCGGCGGCCACCGCGTTCAGCGCGTCGGAGCACCACGCCTTGGCCATCGCCGCCTTCTCGGCGAAGTCGGCCGCGCCGTGAGCCGCGGACCAGGCCGCCGCCCAGGACAGCGTCCGTGACGTCTCGACCTGCACGAGCATGTCGGCCATGCGGTGCTTGAGCGCCTGGAACGAGCCGATCGGGCGGCCGAACTGCTCGCGATCCTTGGCGTACGCCACCGTCATGTCCAGGCCCCGTTGGGCCGCCCCGACCTGCAGTGCGGTCACGGCGACGGCCGCGATGTCCCGTAGCTCGGCGAGCGGCACGCCGGCGTCCTCGCACAGCGGGCGTGCGGGCGCGGCCCGGAAGTCGATCCGCGCGAACCGCAGGGTGAGGTCCAGGCCGGTCATGGGGGTGCGGCGGACCCCACTCGCCTCGGGATCGACCTCGTACAGGCCGACCAGCCCGTCCTCCCGCACGGCCACGACGAGCAGGATGTCGGCGTCGGCGCCGTCGAGGACCAGATGGGCCGATCCGGTCAGCATGGTCCCGTCTCCCGCGCCGGCGGCGCGCACACCGGAGCGGTCCGGATGCCAGTGCCCGTCGGGGGAGGCCCAGGCCAGCGCGGCCACGGCCGTTCCCGCCGCGATGTCCGGAAGCAGGCGCGAGCAGGCATCGGCGTCGCCCGCCCGCAGGACCGCCTGCGCGCCGAGGACCGCCGAGCCGAGCAGCGGGGACGGCGTGAGCGCGTAACCCAGCCGTTCCAGCACCACGTGGGTTTCGAACAGGGAGAACCCCGCGCCTCCGTACTGCTCCGGGATCGCCAGGGCGGCGGCGCCGATCTGCTCGCATAGCGTCGACCACAGGTCTGGATCGTGGCCGCGCGGGCCCTGTATCGCCCGGCGTACGGCCTCGCCATCGCTGTTCCGATCCAAGAGGGATCGGACGGTGGCGTCGAGCGCGGCCTGCTCCTCACTTAGCGCAAAGTACACAGAATCCCTCCTCAGGCGGGCTTCGCGTGCGCCGGCGACGCGGCGGTGATGGCGGCCAGTACCCGGGAGCGGTGGAACCGGGCCGTGCCCCAGGCGGAGACGAGAGCGCGGATCTTCGTGATCCACAGGCCCAGGTCGAACTCCTCGGTGCGGCCGGTGGCGCCGTGCGCCCGCAGCGCGGTGCGGTTCACCGGCCGTTCCCCGCGTTCGAGTCGCGCATCGCGCGGGCGTCCATGCCGGCCAGCGAGTCGACGCCCACCTCGGCGTTGTGCGCGTGCGCGGCGTGGTGGAGCCCGAAGACCGAGTCCATCCCCGACCGCATGCCCTGGAGGTCCTCGGCCTGGTTGATCGCCTTCTTCGTCAGCGCCAGCCCGAACGACGGCATCTGGCTGATCCGCTCGGCGATCGCCAGGGTCTCCGCCTCCAGTTCGGCGCGGGGCACCACGTGGTTGACCATGCCGAGGTCGCGGGCGCGTTCGGCCGTGAAGCGGTCGCCCGTGTAGAGGAACTCCTTCGCGGCCCGCGGATTCATCACCCACGGGTGGGCGAAGAACTCGACGCCCGGGATGCCCATGCGGACCACGGGGTCCGCGAAGAAGGCGTCGTCGGCGGCCACGATGAAGTCGCAGCTCCAGGCCAGCATGAGCCCGCCGGCGATGCACGCCCCCTGCACCATCGCGATCATCGGCTTGGGGATCTCCCGCCACCGGCGGCACATGCCGAGGTAGACCTCGGCCTCCCGGGCGAGCCGCCGGTCGACGCCCTGCTTGCGCGTGTGGTCCCACCAGATCACGGCCTTGCGCTCGAAGGACTCGTCGACGTCCCGGCCGGGCGTGCCGATGTCGTGCCCGGCGCAGAAGTGCCGCCCGTTCCCGGCGAGGACGATGACCTTCACCTCGTCGTCGTCGACGGCGCGGGTGAAGGCGGCGTCGAGGGCGTAGGTGACCTTCGAGTTCTGGGCGTTGCGGTACTCGGGGCGGTTGAGGGTGACGACCGCCACCGTCCCGCGTCGCTCATAGGTGACGACCTCCTCGTCGGGCCGGTCCACGGCGGCCGTGTCCGCGTTGCTCATATCGGTCTCCTGACGGTGTCCAGTGAGTGGCACGCGCTCTTGCGCACGCTTGCCTAACAAATGTTTGATTTCCCTTGCTATGGTGCAGTCCGCCGCGGGCGGCCGCAACCCCGGACAACGAAGCGCAGGCGGAGGGCGGACGTGGATCTGACGTATTCGGCGGAGGACGAGGACTTCCGGCGCGACGTCCGGAACTGGCTCGACACACACCTGCACGGCGACTTCGCCGGGCTGCGGGGGCTGGGCGGCCCCGGCCGGGAGGACGAGGCGTTCGACGAACGGCTGGAGTGGGACCGCCACCTCGGCGCGCACGGCTGGACCTGCCTCGGCTGGCCGGCCGAGTACGGCGGGCGCGGGCTGAGCCTGGCGCGCCAGATCGTCTTCCACGAGGAGTACGCGCGCGCCGACGCGCCGGCCCGGGTCAACCACCTCGGCGAGGAACTGCTCGGACCGACGCTGATCGCGCTCGGGACGCCGCAGCAGCGGGACCGGTTCCTGCCGGCCATCGCCGCCGTCCGCGAACTGTGGTGCCAGGGCTATTCCGAGCCGGGGGCGGGCTCCGACCTGGCCGCGGTGTCGACCAGGGCGCGGCGCGACGCGGACGAGTGGGTGATCGACGGCCAGAAGGTCTGGACCTCGCAGGCACACCACGCGGACTGGTGCTTCGTCCTGGCCCGCACCGAACCGGGTTCCCGCCGCCATGACGGATTGTCGTACCTGCTGGTCCCCATGCGGCAGAACGGCGTCGAGATCCGGCCCATCGACCAGCTCACCGGGACGTCGGAGTTCAACGAGGTCTACTTCGACGGCGCCCGCACCGAGGCGTCCCTCGTGGTCGGAGCGCCCGGCGACGGCTGGAAGGTCGCGATGGCGACGCTCGGATTCGAGCGCGGCATCTCCACCGTGGGGCAGCAGGTCGGGTTCGCGCGCGAACTCGACGCCGTGATCGCCCTCGCCCGCCGCAACGGCGCCTTCGACGACCCGGTGATCCGGGACCGCCTCGCCCACGCCCGCACCGGCCTGGAGGCCATGCGCCTGCACGCCCTGCGAACCCTGGCCGGGGACGGCTCCACCGGGCCGATGCAGGCGTCGGTGTCCAAGCTGCTCTGGGCGAACTGGCACCGCGACCTCGGCGAGCTCGCCATGCAGGTCGCCGGGGCCTCGTCGCTGGTCGTCGAGCGGGCACCGTACGAGCTGGACGACCTGCAGCGCCTCTTCCTGCACAGCCGCGCCGACACGATCTACGGCGGATCCAACGAGATCCAGCGGAACATCCTCGCCGAGCGGGTGCTCGGCCTGCCCAGGGAGGCCCGGCCGTGACCGCAGCCGAGACCGGACAGCCCGTCCCGCCCACCGGCGAGGTGGTGTCGGTGAGCAGCCGGCACCCCTGATCCCGCCGTCCCCCGACTTCTGAGGAAGGTTCACATGGCCGAGGCCTACATCATCGAGGCGGTCCGCACGCCGGTCGGACGCCGCGGCGGCGCACTCTCCGGCGTCCACTCCGCGGACCTGGGCGCCCACGCCCTCTCCGCGCTCGTGGACCGCAGCGGCATCGACCCGGGACGTGTCGACGACGTGATCCTCGGCTGCACCGAGACCATCGGCTCGCAGGCCGGCGACATCGCCCGGACCGCCTGGCTGGTCGCCGGCCTGCCCGACCACGTGCCGGGCGTGACCATCGACCGGCAGTGCGGCTCCAGCCAGCAGGCGGTGCACTTCGCCGCGCAGGGCGTCATGTCCGGCACGGCCGACCTCATCGTCGCGGGCGGCGTGCAGAACATGTCGGCGATCCCCATCTCGGCCGCGATGACGGTGGGGGAGCAGTACGGCTTCACCACACCGTTCGCGGAGTCCCCGGGATGGCGCGCCCGCTACGGGGACCAGGAGGTGTCCCAGTTCCGCGCGGCCGAAATGATCGCCGAGAAGTGGGAGATCTCCCGCTCGGAGATGGAGGAGTTCGCGCTCCGCAGCCATCACCGGGCCGTCGCCGCGACCGACGAGGGACGGTTCGCCAAGGAGATCGCACCGATCGGCGGCGTCTCGGCCGACGAGGGACCGCGCCGCGACACCGGCCTGGAGAAGATGGCGGCCCTCCGGACGCTGCGCGAGGGCGGGCGGATCACCGCCGCCGTCGCCAGCCAGATCAGCGACGCCGCGTCCGCGGTCCTGATCGCCTCCGAACGAGCCGTCAGCGACCTCGGGCTGAAGCCGCGGGCGCGCATCCACCACATCTCCGTCCGCGGCGACGACCCCGTCTGGATGCTGACCGGCCCGATCCCGGCGACCCGGCACGCACTCCAGAAGACCGGCATGTCGATCGGCGACTTCGACCTCATCGAGATCAACGAGGCGTTCGCGTCGGTCGTTCTCGCCTGGGCGAAGGAGACCGGCGCCGACCTGGACCGGATCAACGTCAACGGCGGCGCGATCGCACTGGGGCATCCGATCGGGGCAACCGGGACCAGGCTGCTGACGACCATGCTGCACGAACTCGAACGCCGCGGCGGACGGTACGCACTCCAGACCATGTGCGAGGGCGGCGGCCAGGCCAACGTCACCATCATCGAACGGCTCTGACCCCGGGCAGGCCGCCTGGCCTGCACGAACGTCTACACAGGGAGCAACGAATGAACGATACCGGGCGTCAGATGCACCTCGCGGTCTTCGCCCGAGGGCTGGGTACGGCGCACTCGGTGTGGCGGTCCCCGCGGACCGAACCCGAGAAGGTCCACACCCTGGAGCACTGGACGCGCGTCGCCCAGGTCGCCGAGCAGGGCAGGTTCGACGCGGTGTTCATCGCCGAGGCCCTGAACCTCAGCCCGTCGATCGGCACCGACGCCACCGAGTGGCCGGACGCCGTGAGCCTGGTCGCCGCGCTGTCGGCGGTGACCTCGCGCATCGGCCTGGTGGGGACCGCTTCGACGACGTACAGCCACCCCTTCACCGTGGCCCGGCAGTTCGCCACCATCGACCACCTGAGCGGCGGCCGGGCCGGCTGGAACATCGTCACCACCGCGATCGCTGCGGCTGCGGGCAACTACGGCTCCGCCGACCTGCCCGAGCACGAGGCCCGCTACGAGCGCGCCGACGAGTTCGTCGACGTGGTCACCCGGCTCTGGGACGGCTGGCGGGACGACGCGATCGTGCTGGACCGGGAGGCGGGCGTGTACGCCGACCCCGGCCGGATCCGGCGCCTAGACCACGAGGGCGACCACTTCACCGTCCGCGGCCCGCTGACGATGCCCCGGTCCCCGCAGGGCCGGCCGGCGCTGGTGCAGGCCGGGTCCTCGCCGACCGGCATGAACCTGGCGGCCCGGTACGCGGACATGGTGTTCACCACGCAGTTCGACCTCAAGGCCGCCAAGGCGTTCGTCGACCGGATGCGGGAACTGGTGACCGCCAAGGGGCGCGACCCGCAAGCGGTCGCCGTCATGCCGGGGCTCACCCCGATCATCGGCAGGACCGTCCAGGAGGCCCGGGACCTGGCACGGGAACTCGGCGGCTTCGTGCAGATCGACGCGACCCTCGCCTTCATGCAGCAGATGTTCGGCGGGATCGACTTCACCGGCTACGAGCTGGACGAGCCGTTCCCCGACGTCAGCGGCCTGCTTCCGGCGCACGCCGGCGTCTCACGCCCCCGGCTGTTCATGGACATGGCGAAGGAGGAGGGGCTGACCCTGCGCCAGGTGGCGCAGCGGATCGGCCTCAGCATCGGTCACCGCTCGTTCGTCGGGACTCCCGACCAGGTCGCGGACGAGATGGCCGCCTGGTTCACCGAGGGGGCGGCCGACGGCTTCAACGTCCTTCCCGCCGACCTGCCCCGCGGGCTGGAGGACTTCGTGGAGGAGGTCGTGCCGCGCCTGCAGGACCGCGGGCTCTTCCGCAAGGAGTACACGGGGACCACGCTTCGCGAGCACCTCGGCGCACCCGCGCCCGCCCCCGCGCCCGGGGACGGCCCCACGTTGAAGGAGGCCCGGTGAGCGACTCGCCCGCGCCGTTCGACGGGCGGCGGTTCCGGGACGTCCTCGGCCACTACCCCACGGGCGTGGTCGTCGTCACCGGCATCTGCGACACGGGGGAGCCCACCGGAATGGTGGTCGGCTCGTTCTCCTCCGTGTCGCTCGACCCGCCGCTGGTCTCCTTCCTGCCGAGCAGGACGTCGAGCACGTTCGCGCGGCTGCGCACCGCCTCGTCCTTCTGCGTCAACGTGCTCGCCGCCGACCAAGAGCAGGTCTGCCGGCAGTTCGCCGCGAAGAGCGGCGACAAGTTCGCCGGCGTCCCGTGGCGGCCCGGCCCGTCCGGCGCGCCGCTGCTCGAAGAGGCCGTCGCCTGGATCGACTGCGGGTTCGAGGCCGTCCACGAGGCCGGCGACCATCTGATCGTCCTCGGCAGGGTGCGGGACCTCGGAGTGCTCGAACCCAAGTCACCGCTGCTGTTCTTCCAGGGCGGGTACGGCGCGTTCTCGCCCGGTGCGCTCGTCGCCCCCTACGAGAGGGACCTGCTGGGCCATATCCGGGTGGCGGACATCGCCCGCGACCACATGGAGGCGGTGTCGGCCGACCTCGGACTCGAATGCTACGCGCAGTGCGTCGTCGCGGACGAGATCGTGATCATCGCCGGCTCCGCGGGTTCCCGGCAGAGCACGGTGCACGGGCACATCGGCCGCCGGATGCCGTTCGCGCCGCCCTACGGCGCACTGTTCGTCGCCGGACGTGAGGACGGGGCGATCGATGCCTGGCTCGCACGGCGCAACCTCCCGCTGACCGGGGAGGACAGGGACCATTACCGGCGGGCGCTGCGGCGGGTGTCGTCGCGCGGCTGGTCCCTCGCCCTGTGCGCCCCCGAGCACGACGAGGTCTGGGACGAGATCGACGGGTTCTCCACCGCGCAGCGCACTCCTGAGCTGGAACGCCGGGTCGGTGCTCTGCTCGAACGCCTCAAGGAGCACTACGAGCCCGACGACCTGGACCCCGGGGGCCGGTACGACGTCCGGCTGCTGGGCGCGCCCGTCTACGGCCCGGACGGTGACGTCGTGCAGGTGCTCGCCCTTTTCCAGATGCCGCCGCGGGCGAGCGCCGAGCGGATCGCCGGTTGGCGGGACCGGCTGGTCCGCGCGGCGGACACGGTCACCACCGCGATCGGCGGACGCCCCCCGCGGACCCGCTGAAAACCGAGCGGGGGCCTGCTCGACGCGGAGCCCGCACATAGACGAGGGAGATGAACCCATGCCCGGAGAACACGTGCCGAGTGAGCACGTGCCGAGTGAGCACGTGCCGAGTGAGCACGCGGTCGTCACCGGCGGCAGCAGCGGCATCGGACTGGCGGTCGTACGCCGGCTGATGAAGCGGGGCCTGACCGTGACCGTCCTGGACATGCAGGCGCCGCCGGACGACGTGCCGCGGGCGTACCGGATCGACGTGACCGACGAGGCGAAGGTGCGGGAGGCACTGGCCGAGACGGCGCGGGCGGCCGGGACCCCGACCCGGCTCGTGACCTGCCACGGCGTTCGCGGCGAATTCAAACCCGCCTTGGAGCTGGACCTCGACACCTACCGGAGGGTGCTCGACGTCCACCTGGTCGGAACGCTCGTCACCGCGCGTTCGCTCGTCGCGGGAATGCTGGAGGCCGGACTCGGCGGCGGGTCGATCGTGACGATCTCCTCGACGACCGCCTACGGCGGGTGGCGGGACCAGGCCGACTACGGTGTCGCCAAGGCCGCGATCGAGCAGCTCACGCAGAACCTCGCGATCGAGTGGGCTCCGCACGGGGTCCGCGTCAACGCGGTGGCACCGGGCCACACCCTCACGCCGATGGTCCAGGAGATGGTCGACAAGGAGGGCTACGACCTGTCGGCCACCGAGGCGCGGATGCCGCTCGGCCGGCTGTGCACCCCGGACGAGATGGCCGCGGCGATCGAGTTCATGCTGCTCGACGCCACCTTCTCCACGGGCGTCCGGATGCCGGTGGACGGCGGGTGGACCGTGGTCGGCAAATGACGGGCGTCGCCCGCCGGCGGCTCGGGGACCTGCGGGTGTCCGCGATCGGCCTGGGAGCGATGACCCTGACCCAGGTGCCGGGCTACGACGAGGAGCGCGGCATCCGTACGGTGCACGCGGCGCTGGACGCGGGTGTCACCCTCCTCGACACCGCCGACGTGTACGGACCGGCGGGCGGCGACTACGGCGCCAACGAACTCGCGGTCGCCAAGGCGCTCCGGCTGTATCCCGGCTCCACAGACCATGTCGTGGTCGCCACCAAGGGCGGCCACGTCCGCTACTTCGACACCGACACGTGGTGGATCGACGGCCGTCCGGAGTGGCTGCGCCGCGCCTGCGAGGCGTCCCTGCGCCGGCTCGGCCTGGACGTGCTGCCCCTTTACATGCACCACCGCCCGGATCCCCGGACCCCGTACGAGGAGAGCATGGGCGGCCTGAAGGAACTGCACGACAGAGGTCTCGTGCAGCGCGTCGGAGTCTCGAACGCGAGCGTCGAGCAGGTCCGTGTCGCCCACGAGATTCTCGGCGACGTCCTGGTCGCCGTGGAGAACGAGTACTCGCCGCGCGCCAGGGCCTCCGAACCCGTGATCGATCTGTGCGAGCGGCTCGGCCTGGCCTTCCTGTCCTGGGGGCCGCTCGGCGGGATGCGTGCCGCCAAGGACTTCGGGTCCGAGTTCGCCGCCTTCGACGCCGTGGCGAGGGCCCGCGGCGTCAGCCCGCAGCGGATCGCGCTCGCGTGGCAGCTGCACAGGTCTCCGGCGGTCATCCCGATTCCCGGGGCGAGCCGGCCGGAGTCCGTGCTGGACTCGCTGGCCGCCGCCGGCCTCGCCCTCACCCCCGCCGAACTCGAACGACTGAACCGGAAATGAGAAGGACCCAGTGACCTCAGTACAGGAGCATCCGGCCGAGAGCACGGACGTCATCGTCGTCGGCTCCGGAGGCGCGGCCCTGGCCGCCGCCTACACCGCCGCGGCGAACGGGCTGCGCACCATCGTGCTGGAGAAGACGGAGTACTTCGGCGGCACCAGCGCGTACTCCGGGTCGGGCATCTGGCTCCCGGGCAACCAGGCGCAGCGGCGTGCGGGCGTGCCCGACAGCGTCGAACTCGGCACGGAGTACTTCACCGCCCTGGTCGGGGACCGCACGCCGGCGGAACTGCAGCGGGCGTACCTGTCCACCGGCCCGGAGCTGGTCGAGTTCCTCGAACGCGACCCCGCCCTCCGGTTCCAGTACATGCCCTTCCCCGACTACTTCGAGGCTCCCGGCCGCATCGAGAACGGCCGGGACATCTTCCCCGTGCCCGTCTCGGCCGCCGAACTCGGCGACCGCCTCGCCCGCATCCGCCCCGTCATCGCGCTCGACCAGCACGGCATCGAGCAGGACCGGGAGACGCTCACCGGCGGCCAGGCGCTCATCGGCCGGTTCCTGCTCGCGCTGGACAAGACCGGTAACGCCGATCTCCGGACCGGCACGCGCATGCGGTCCCTGATCATCGAAAACGGGCGGGTGACCGGCGTCGTCGCCGACGGTCCGGCGGGAACCGTGCGGCTGCGGGCGGGCCGGGGCGTCGTGCTCGCCGCAGGCGGCTTCGAGCGCGACCACGAGTCGCGCGCCCGGCACCACGGGCTGCCGGGCGGTGGCTGGACGTCGACCGCCACCGGAACCAACACCGGCGACGCACTCGCCGCGCTCCGGGCCGCCGGCGCGTCCGTCGACCTGATGGACGAGGCGTGGTGGTGCCCGGCGACGCTCTTCCCGAACGGGCGCGCCGAGTTCACCCTCGGGCTGCGCGGCGGGATCTTCGTCAACTCCGCGGGGGAGCGGTTCGCCAACGAGTCCCTGCCCTACGACCGGATGGGCCACGAGATCCGCCGCGGTCACGCCACCGGGGTCTCCCACCTGCCGGTCTGGTTCGTGTTCGACGACAGGTTCGACAACGTGCCGGCACTGTGCGAGCCGCGTCCGGATCCCGCCGCGTTCCGCGAGGCGGGCCTGTGGCGCACCGCCGGCACCGTCGCGGACCTCGCCGAGCTGATCGGCGTTCCCGCCGAGGCGCTGCAGCGCACGGTCGACCGGTTCAACGGATTCGCCGCCGGCGGGACGGACTCGGACTTCCGGCGGGGCGAGGACCCGTTCGACCGCTTCTTCGCGGCGGGCGACGGCCCGAACCCCTGCCTGGTTCCCATCGACCGCGGGCCGTTCCACGCTGTCCAGATCGTCCTCGGCGACCTCGGTACCAAGGGCGGGGCGCGCATCGACCCGGACGCCCGGGTGCTGGACGAGTCCGGCGACCCGATCCCGGGCCTGTACGCGGCGGGCAACTCGGCCGCGTCCGTCGCCGGGCACGTGTACCCCGGGCCCGGCGTCCCCCTCGGTTCCGGGATGGTCTTCGGGTACCGCGCCGTGCGCCACATCCTGGCCGGCTGATCGCCCCGGACGGCCGCGGGCCGGTGTCGCGGAGGCGCCGCCTCTCCGACACCGGCCCGCTGCTTCCGGCCCGGACGGCGTCACGTCACGTGCCGGGCGGAGTGAACGCGGCCAGCGGTTCGGAGCCCGACCAGTCGTGGCCCCAGTAGCTGTCGGCGGTGATCTCCTCGGCGGTGTAGTGGCTCTCGTCGACGAGCATCCCCTCGGTGCCGTACTCGATGTCCCAGCCGCCGGGGGCGCGCACGTAGAACGACACCATCTTGTCGTTGGTGTGCCGGCCGAGCGTGGAGGAGATCGAGAAGCCGAGCCGGTTGACGTTGTCGAGCGCCCGGCCGACCGCGTCCAGGCTGTCGACCTCCACCATCAGGTGCACCAGCCCGGGGTCGCCGTCGTGCGGGGCCGGGGCGACGGCGAGGCTGTGGTGGCGCCGGTTGACGCCCATGAACCGGACGCGGACCGGGCCGGCCGGGGTGTCGGCCACCTTCATCGCGCCGCGCGGAAGGAACCCCAGCACCTGGGCGTACCAGGCCACCACGTCCTCGGCGGCCGGAACGGGCAGGACCACGTGCCCCATCCCCTCGGCGCCGGTGACGAACCTCTGGTCGAGGCCGAGCCGCAGCGGGCCGTGGTCGAGCACGGGACCGAAGAAGACCTCGACGGGAGTGCCGCCCGGATCGGTGAAGGCGATCGCGGCCTCCACATCGCGCTCGGCGGCCTCCTCGTGCGAGAGGACGGAGACCTCTATACCGGCCTTCTCCACGGCCTCCCGGACGGCGGCCAGCCCGAACTGGTCGCGGACCTCCCAGCCCACGGCCAGTACCCGGTCGACGCCGCCCGGCAGGACCGCGAGGCGGTACCGGCGCTCGTCCATGCGCAGGTACAGGCCGCCGGAGACCGGACCGGTCCCTTCGCCGAAGCCGAGACCGTCGATGGCGAGTTCGCGCCAGCGCTCCAGGTCCCGTGCCTGCACCCGCAGGTACCCGAGCCCTCGTATGTGTGTCACTGGTGCCTCCTGTTGAGCGATGGTCCCCGGCGGGGACATCCCGATCAGTGGGAAACGCGCGTCAGATCATCGAGCGCATCGGGCCCTCCGGCGGCTCGATGTCCAGGTCGGTCAGCGCGGACACGTGGTAAACGGCGCCGGGGACGTGGATGGCATGCGCGAGGCCGACATGGACGTCGCGCCAGAACCGCTGGATCGGGTTGTCGACGCGCATGGCGTTGCCGCCGGAGCGGATCACGAGTTCGTTCACCGCGCGGGCCGCCCGCCACGCCGACCGGACCTGGAGCCTGCGCCCGGCCGCCCGCTCGCCGAACGAGATCTCCTCGCCCGCGGCGGCCTTGTCGTACATGCGGGAGGCGAAGTCGAGGAGCCGGGTGCGGGACGCGGCGATCTCCTCGGCCGCCTCGCTCATCGCGTACAGGACGTACGGGTCGTCCTTGACCCTGGTGCCGACGATCTGCACCCGGTCGCGCTGGTAGGCCATGTGGTGCGCGAGGACGCCCTCGGCCATGCCGATCACGGCGGAGGTGATGCCGAGGGGGAACGCGCAGGAGAACGGCACCAGGTAGGTGGGGTTGGTCAGCCCGGCCTCGCGCGGCGCGGTGCCGTCGACGACCTTGGCGAACCTCAGGACGCGGTAGTCGGGGACGAAGGCGTCCCTGACGATGACGTCCTTGCTCCCGGTGCCCTTCAGCCCGGCGACCTCCCAGGAGCCCTCCACGATCTCGTAGTCCGAGCGCGGCAGGACCAGGTGCAGGCCCTGGAACGGCTCGACGGGCCTGCCGTCCTCGTCGCCTAGGAGGCCGCCGAGAAAGATCCAGTCGCAGTGGTCGGTGCCGGAGGAGAACTGCCAGCGGCCGCTGAAGACGTAACCGCCGTCCACGGGACGCGCCACGCCCATGGGCGCGTACGGGGACGCGATCCACGTGTCGGGGTCGCCGCCCCAGATCTCCTCCTGCACCTTCGGGTCGGCCATCGCCATCTCCCACGGGTGCAGGCCGACGATCCCGGCGACCCAGCCGGTCGACCCGTCCAGCGCCGCGATGCCCATGACGGCCTCGGCGAACTCCCGCGGATGCGCTTCCATGCCCCCGTGCGCCTCCGGCTGCAGCATCCTGATCACACCGGAGTCGCGCAGCACCTTGGCCGCCTTGTCGTCGAGCCTGCCGAGGCGCTCGTTGACGGGGCCGAGTTCGCGGATCTCCTCCGCCCGTTCCATGATCGTGTCGAGCACGCGGTTGGTCATCGCCTGTTTCTCCATTGCTCTGTCATGCCGGCCGTGGGACGGCCGGAAGCCGGTTGGGCCGGGGTGGGAAGGGGGCGCCGAGGCCGGCCGCGGCTAGGCGTCGTCCGCACGGGTGAGGAAGGCGAGCACGGCGCTCTCCCAGGCGTGCTTCTGCTCGACCATCACCCAGTGCCCGCAGTCGGGGAAGATGTGGACTTCGACGTCGGGAATGGTCCGCATGGGCAGCAGGGCCATGTCGACGGGACTGACCCGGTCGTCCCGGCCCCAGGTGATCAGCGTCCTGGCCTTCAGTCTGTGCAGCGTCGCCCAGTAGGGCGGCGCGTCGCTCGCGGCGGCCGCCGACGCGGCGGCCGCGAACGCGGCCTTGCCGTACATGCGCCGCGCACTGGCCAGAGTGTCGGGATCCGTGGCCTGCCGCCAGCGCTCCTCAATGAGCTCCTCGGTGACCAGCGACGGGTCGTACACCATCGAGTGCAGCCACTGGACCAGGCGTTCGCGAGTGGGGTGCTCGGTGAACTCCATCAGCAGCCTGATGCCCTCGCCGGGCGCCGGGCTGAAGATGCCGCGGCCGATCCCCCCGATGGTGACGAGCCGCCGCACCCGGTCCGGATGGGCCAGCGCCGCCTGGGCGCCGACGATGCCGCCCATCGAGTTGCCGATCACGTCGACCCGGTCCAGGCCGAGGCCGTCCAGGAACCGGGTCACCGCGCCCGAGGCCGCCATCATGGGGTGCTGGTCGGTGGGGTCGCTGACGCCGAAGCCGGGGAACTCCAGGATCAGGCAGCGGAACCGCGCCGCGAAGACCGGCAGGTTCCCGCGGAAGTTCCGCAAGCCGGTGACGCCCGGACCCGAACCGTGCAAGAGCAGCAGCGGAGGGCCTTCTCCCGCCTCGTGATAGCGCAGTACTCCCTGGTCGGTGGCGAGCTCTCGCAGCGTGTTCCCGTACGTCAGCGGCTCGTGGGTCGTCTCCGCGGTCATGTCCCTCAGTTCCTCGGGTGGCTTACCCGGAACGTAGGCGCGGCCACGGCTCCACCGCCCCATACCCTCCCAATCAGCGGGAGGGCTCAGGAAGTGGTCGTGCCGCCGTTGAGGCCGATGGTCTGCCCGGTCATCCAGGACGCCTCTTCGGAGGCCAGGTAGGCGACGAGGTGGGCCGCGTCCTCGGGTGTCCCGAGCCGCCCCACCGGGATGGGGTCGGCAAGCTTCCTGACCAGCTCGGGGTCCTTGACGTTGCGGAGGACGAGTCCCAGCGCCACGGTGTTGGCGGTGATGCCGGCCCGCGCGTTCTCCTTGGCGATGTGGCGCATGAACCCGATCGCGCCCGCCTTGGCCGCCGCGTAGGTGGACACGCCGATGTCCAGGCCGACCGTTCCGGCGCCGGACGAGATGGTGACGATCCGGCCCCAGCCCTTCTCGACCATCGGGTCGAGCGCGGCCTTGCAGCAGTTGAGCACGCCGTAGAGGTTGACGTCGATGATCTGCGACCAGTAGCCGACCGGCATCTCCCGGAACTGGTGCATCTCCATCGTCCGCTCCGGACCGCCCGTCCCGGCGTTGTTGACCAGGATGTCCACCGGTCCCGTGCGGTCGGCGACCTCCGCGAATCCGGCGGTCACGGCATCGAGGTCGGTGACGTCGAAGGGCACCGCGAACGCGCTGCCCCCGTCCGCGGCGATCTCCTCGGCGACCCGCCGGGCGCGGTCCGGGTGGTAGTCGTTCACCGCCACCGCGGCGCCCTGCCGCGCCAGGGTGCGGGCGATCCCCTCGCCGACGTTCTGGCCTGCGCCCGTGACCAGCGCGACCTTGCCTCCGAGGTTGAACATGGCTGTCTCCTGCCTGTTGGAATGCCGGTCCGGGCGGCCCGGCCGGTCAGGCCGGCTGCCCGAACTTGGCGCGGGCGAGCGCCCCGATCTCTGTGAAGGCCGCGCGGGCGCGGCGGAGGCGGGCCGCCTGCGACAGGAAGCCGTGGCACACTCCCGGATAGCGCAGCAGCGCGGTCGGGACCGCGGCGTCCCGCAGCCGCCGGCCGTACTCCTCGGCCGCGTCGCGAAGCGGGTCGGCCTCCGCCGTGACGACGATGGCGTCCGGCAGGTCCGACAGGTCGCGGGCCAGTGCGGGCACCCCGTACTCGGTGTCCGCCGACTCGTCCGGGCCCAGGTACTGCTCCTTCATCCAGATCACGTCCGGGCGGGTCAGCACCGGGCCGTCGGCGAACTCGATCATCGACGGACGGTCCACGGCGCGTTCGAGTCCCGGGTAGAAGAGCATCTGGACGGCGATCGGGGGACCGTTCTCGTCGCGGGAGCGCAGGGCGGCCCCCGCCGCCAGCGAGCCGCCGGCGCTGTCGCCGGCGACGGCGATTCGCGCCGGGTCGATGCCGAGCCCGGCCGCGTTGGCGTGGGCCCAGGCGACCGCGGCGTACGCCTCGTCGCTCGCCACCGGATATCGATGCTCGGGCGCCAGCCGGTACTCGATGCTCAGCACCACCGCCGCGCAGGAGGCGGCCAGGTTGCGGGCCAGGCCGTCGAAGGAGTCGAGGGTGCCCATGACCATGCCGCCGCCGTGCAGGTAGACGATCGCCGGGCCGACGCCGGCACGCGGGCGGTAGAGCCGGACCGGCACGGTGCCGTGCGGTCCTTCGAACGCCAGGTCTTCGACCTCCGCCATCTCCGGTGCGGGAGCCGGGGGAAGGGACTCCAAGCGCGACCGGATGCCTTCGATGCCGGTCTCCCGGAAGGTCTTCACCCCCGCGGCCGTCGCGGCGTCCACGAGGGCCTGGGCGTCCGGGTCCAGAAGCACCATCGCCTGGTCTCCTTTCTCCTGCCGGACGCGCCGGGCCGGTACGGGCGGTGATCGGGGTCACCCATTGAACGGTGCCGCCGAGAGCTTGTCAACAATCCTGTTCTTCAAGATAGGATCCAATCTGGATCGTCCGTCGGACGTGAGGAAGAGCGGTCACGTGGCACTGAGCATCACAGCGGTCGACGAGCCGCCCGGGGCGCTGGGCGAACTGCGACGCGAGGTCGCGGAGTTCCTGGAGCGGGAGATCGCCGCCGGCGGATTCGCGCCGGAGGCCGACGCCTGGATGTCGGGCGTCGACCCCGCCTTCAGCAGGCGGCTGGCCGACCGCGGCTGGGTGGGCATGACGGTTCCGGTGCGGTACGGAGGGCACGGACGCTCGGCTCTACAGCGATACGTGGTGACCGAGGAACTCCTGGTCGCGGGGGCGCCGGTGGCCGCGCACTGGATCGCCGACCGCCAGATGGCGCCCGGGATCCTGCGCAACGGCACCGAGGAGCAGAAGCGCCGCTACCTGCCCGGGATCGCGCGCGCCGAGCAGTTCATGGCGATCGGGATGTCCGAGCCGGACTCGGGGTCCGACCTGGCGTCCGTCCGGACACGGGCGGTCGAGGCCGGCGGGGGCTGGCGGCTCACCGGGACCAAGGTATGGACGAGCGGTGCGCACGTCGCCACGGCCATCATCGTGCTCGCCCGGACCGGCGACGGCGGCGGCGACCGGCACGCGGGGCTGTCGCAGTTCATCGTGGACCTGCCGCATCCCGCGGTGACCGTCTCGCCGATCATCACCATCGACGGGGCGCACCACTTCAACGAGGTCGTCTTCGACGACGCGGTCGTTCCGCCGTCTGCGCTGCTGGGGCGCCGCGGTGACGGCTGGCGCCAGGTCACCGCCGAACTGGGCAACGAGCGATCGGGTCCGGAACGCGTTCTCAGCACGATGCCGCTGCTGCTGGCCTGGGCGCGGACCGGCGCCTTCGACGCCGACCCCGTCGCGCGCGCCGATCTCGGCAGGCTCGTCTCCCGGCTGACGGCGCTGCGGCAGCTGTCCCTCGGGGTGGCGGGGCGCCTCGCCGCAGGAGAGGACCCCGCGCTCGAAGCAGCCCTGGTCAAGGACCTGGGCACCGCATTCGAGGGAGAGGTGGTGGAGGTCGTGCGGCGGCACGCCGATCCGGCGTCCGGCACGGTGCCGGAGGGACTCGCGGCCATGCTCGCGAAGGCGGTCCTGCACGTACCGGCGTTCACGCTCCGCGGCGGCACCAGCGAAGTACTGCGGAGCATCGTGGCGAAGGGGCTGGCTCGCCGATGACCGACCACCTGACCGACCTCGCCGAGGCCGCCCGCGGAGTCCTGGCGTCGCGGCGGGCCGCCGGCGCCTCCGCGCCGCCCGGCGTCGACACCGCCCTGTGGGCCGAACTCGAACGGCTGGGATTCATCTCCATCGCCGTCCCCGAATCCCTGGGCGGCGGGGGCGGCACGCTCCGCGACGCGGCCGTGCTCGTCCGGGAGGCGGCCGGTGCGGGTGCCGCGGCCCCGGTCGCGGAGGCCGCGTTCATCGCCGGACCGCTGCTCGCGGCCGCCGGAGCGCCGCCCCCGGACGGCCCGTTCACCGCGGCGCACGGCGAGCTGTCCGCCGAACCCGGACCCGGCGGCGCGTGGCGTGTGCGCGGCTCGCTGCCCGGTGCGGCCTGGATGCGGGGCGCGGAGCAGCTCGTCGCGCTCGCCGGGACCCCGGACGGTCCCGCCGCGGTGATCATCCCGCTCGCCCATCCGGCGGTGCGACTCGTCGAGTGCCCGGATATCGCGGGCGAGCACCGCGCCGGCGCGGTCCTCGACGGCGTCGAGACCGGCCGGGTGTTCCCGCTTCCCGAGGGGACGCGGCGCCACGACGCCGAACTGCTCGGCGCCGCCGCCCGGTCCGTTCAGCTGGCCGGCGCCGCACGGGAGGTACTCGATGCGACGCTGCGCCATGCGGGGGAGCGGGAGCAGTTCGGCCGCCCGCTGGCGAGGTTCCAGGCGGTGCAGCACCGGCTGGCGGCCCTGGCCGCCGATGTCGTGACGATGGAGGTGGCGGCCGACGCGGCCGTCCTCGCGCTCGCGCGGTCGAGCGGTGACCGCGAGCTCATGGTGGCCTCCGCCAAGGCGGAGACGTCGGCGCTCGCCGGGTCGGTGGCGGCCGCCGGCCACCAGCTGCACGGCGCGATCGGCTTCACGATGGAGCACCGCCTGGGCGCGTTCACCCGAAGGCTGTGGGCCTGGCGGGACGATTACGGCAACGAGCTGTACTGGCACCGCCGGCTCGCCGACCTGGTGGACGGGCACGGCGGTGATGTGTGGGCGCTCGTGGCTGGGAGCGGCCGCGCGCGGGAAGGAGCACGGGAAGATGCCGATGTCTGAACCGGCGGCCGGGGCGCACGCCGCCTGGGCCGTCCCGGAGACGCCGACCGGGGTCCTGCACGGGCTGCGCGTCCTCGACCTCAGCCGGGTCCTCGCCGGGCCGTACTGCGCCCAGATGCTCTCCGACCACGGTGCCAGCGTCATCAAGGTCGAGGGCCCGGCCGGCGACGAGACGCGCGGGTGGGGGCCGCCGTTCCACCCGGACGGGACGAGCGCGTACTACCACGGGCTGAACCGCAACAAGCGCAACATAGAACTGGACCTGTCGGCCGGCGCCGGCCGCGAGGTGCTCGCCCGGCTCATCGCCGAGGCCGATGTCGTGGTGGAGAACTTCAAGACGGGCACCATGGCGCGCTGGGGCCTCGGCTACGAGGAGACCCTCGCCGAGCGCCACCCCCACCTGATCTACTGCCGGATCAGCGGGTTCGGCTCGGGCGGCCCCATGGGCGGGCTGCCGGGGTACGACGCGGTGCTGCAGGCGTACGGCGGCCTGATGAGCGTCAACGGCCATCCCGACCGGGAACCGCTCAGGGTCGGGGTGCCGATCGTCGACCATGTCACGGCCAACCTGGCCTTCAGCGGCATCCTGCTCGCGCTGCACGCGCGCCGCGACGACGGCCGCGGTCAACTCGTAGACATCGCGCTGCTCGACGCCGTCGTATCGATCCTGCACCCGCACGCGGCGAGCTGGGCGGCCGACGGGCGGGTGCCGCTGCGGACCGGCGGAGCCCATCCGATCGTGGCCCCGTACCAGGTGTTCACCACCCGCTCGGGCGACTTCTTCATCAGCGCGGCCAACGACCGCCAGTTCAGGTCGCTGATGCGGGTTCTCGGACGTCCCGGCGTGGCCGACGACCCGCGGTTCGCGGACAACGCGGGGCGCATCACCAACCTGGACGAACTCGTGCCGCTGCTGGAGGAACTGATCGGGGCGCGCGACGGCGGCGAACTGGCCCGCGAGCTCATCGCGGCAGGCGTCCCGGCGAGCCCGGTCAACGACGTCGGCGGTGCGCTCGGCACAGCGCAGGTCGCACACCGCGGCCTGTTCGTCGACGCCGAGGGTTACCGGGGCGTGGGCGTTCCCATCTCGCTCGGCCGCTCCCCGACACGGCGTCCGACCCCACCGGTGGCGCGGGGGGCCGACACGGAGTCGATCCTGTCCGGGCTCGGCTATGACCGGACCGACATCGCCCGGCTCGTCACCGCACCCACCCACGAGACGGAGGCCGGGACCACCTCATGATCACCACATCCTTCGACCGGGGCATCGCCCGGATGACCTTGGACAACCCGCGGCGGAAGAACGCCATCACCCTGGACATGGCCGCGGCGATGGAGGAGTTCTGCGCCCGTGTCCGCGCGGACGAGGCGATCGGCGCGGCCGTCATCGACGCCGAGGGCGGCTACTTCTGCAGCGGCGCCGACACCCGCGACCTGGCGGACTCGTCGGCCGACCCCGCCTCCCCGGAGGCGGTGGCCCGGACCTCGGCCGTCTACAACGCCTTCGTCGGCGTGGGGCGGCTGCCGGTACCGTCGGTCTCCCTCGTCGCCGGCGGCGCGGTCGGCGCCGGGCTCAACCTCGCGCTGGCCACCGACCTTATGATCGTCACGCCCGACGCGGTCCTGGACAGCGGCTTCCTCGCGCGCGGCATCCATCCCGGCGGCGGGCACCTCGCCCTCCTCGGACGCGCGGCCGGCTACCGGCAGGCCGTCGCCCTGGGCGTGCTCGGCGCCGCGCTCACGGGCACCGAGGCCGTCCGGCGCGGGCTCGCGTGGGCGGCCGTCCCACCCGGTGAACTGCTCGGCACGGCGACCCGGCTGGTCGCCAAGGCCGCCGCCGATCCCGCGCTCGCACGCCGCATCAAGGACAGCGCCGCGCTCGAACTCGGTCCACCCGCCGTTCCGTGGAGCGCGGCCGTCGAGATCGAGCGGGGGGTGCAGATGTGGTCGCTCGGCCGCAAGGGCCACGACGGCTGGGCCCGCAGGCCGGCCGCCCCCGGGACCGGCGCGGACGGCGGTTGACCGGCGAGATCACGAGCCGCGCTCCCGCCGGACCCGGGGAGCGCGGATCCAGTACCGTATCCGCAGCGATGTCAGGGGTGGGG